>JBKJMK010000305.1:0-16424 GCA_046596005.1 Usitatibacteraceae bacterium
GCAGCCTCTGCTTCCTTGTCCACCTTCATCGTGGCAAGCGCGTCGTCGATGGCTCGCGCCTCGGTTGCGGCGCGCTCGCTTTCACTGGTTTGCGCACGCTTTGCGACTTCCAGCCGCTCCTGCGCAAGCCGCGCCTCTTCCCGCTCTGCATTGGCTTTGCGCGTAGCGATATCACGCAGTTCGCTCTCCGCCTTTTCGTGCAGCCTGATTTCTTCAAGTAATTTTCGTTCAGCCTCGACGCGTTTCAGTGCGAGTGCGATCGCGTCTTTATCAGCAGCTAGTCGCGAGGCTGTAGTCATTTGAAGTTCGTGTTCAATTTTGAGCCGCGCTATCGCCACGTCAACAGCACGCGCTTCCACGGTTTTCCGCTCCAATGAGAGCGCCTCTGTGCGTTTTTCTATTACCAGTTTCTGCTGCGCCTGTCGTGCACTTTCGGTCTCGATTGCTGCCTGTTTGGCTGCCGTGGCCAGCAGATCGCGCTCGTGCTCTTCGGCTTCAGATGCCTGCCAAAATGCCGCCTCACGATCCGTTTTGACAGCACCAGAACCGGCAACCGGTCCCGGGCCTGCAAGCTTTTTTTGCCTCAAAGCTTCAGCTTCCTTTAGTGCATCAATTAACTTGCTCATGCGGTTGTTCCATGGCGACCTGATGGCTGGACACACAGGCCTGCAAAAGACAAAACGGTTGGTGGTGCGGGGTACATTTCCCAACCGTAATCATACCCGCAGATTCATTGGCGAAGCGCAGCGTACTTGATCCCTAGTCGGTTAGCGCGGTGCATGCGAAAAGCAAATCTGGTTAAACTTGTGACACCATTGTTACTCGCCGCCAAAATCTTCTGGCACAACTGTTTCACTTTGATTGGCCTATCCCGCATGCTTTTCAATCCTCCGCCTTCTCCCGATGCTGCCCGCATCATCGTCACCGGCGGTACGTTTGATAAACATTACGATGCCATCAGGGGCGAACTCACGTTCAAACAATCTCACCTTCCCGCCATTCTCGATCAGGCGCGCGTGACGTTGCCGATTGCGCTGGAGATCAACCAGTTGATCGACAGCCTGGAGATGCGCGACGAGCACCGTGCCAGCATACTGGCCGCCTGCCAGGTGGCGCCGGAAAGCTGTATCGTTGTTATTCACGGTACTGACACCATGGCGCAGACTGCGGCGGTCGTCGGCAAAGCGGGACTGAACAAAACCATCGTGTTTACCGGCGCAATGATTCCGCACTCGGTGCAAGGCTCCGACGCGCTTTTTAACCTTGGTTTCGCGCTAGCGGCAGCGCAATCGCTACCGGCAAACACCTACGTGGCGATGAATGGCCGTGTATTTGACTGGCAGGAAGTGCAAAAAAACAAGGTAGCTGGCGTGTTTGAACCCAGATTGAAGTGACGCAGCAAATCCTATTCGAACGCAGATCGAACCAGCGTGGTAAATTCTGTGCAGATCACTCACAAGGGCTAAACGAGCATGGCGATGGGGAAATTCGGCGCTTTCCTTAGCAAGGATATTGGCTCGCTCGTGAAGGATGCAGGCAAGCTGCTGAACACCGACGTCGGGAAGTTCGCCAAGGATGCCAAACGTGTGTTGAAGTCAGAGCTTGGCGATCAGTCGCCAGACGCGCCTAAGTCTGAAATTCCCGCCAATGAAACGCGGACCGCCAGTGATGTTGCCGTCGTGCCGGTATCAATACCCACCACGCCAGTCGCACCAACGGCGGTATCTGGTTTTGATCCGGACGTGACGCAAAAAATGGCAGGGGCTCCCGCTGCTGCGACGCCGTTTGACCCGGACATCACGCAGAAATTGGACCGAACAAACACGTTGCCTTCGTCCGCATCGGTAGCAGGCACCAATGCGGAAGACAGCACAACTGCACAGGCAGCCGAGATCGCCAAATTTAGTCTGGCACTGTTGATGCGCGCAGCACGTGATATGCCCTCCGGTAACGAAGTCAGGATATTGCTGCCATACGCCGTTGGCGAGTTCGAGCGTCCGCATGCAGCGCCCGCGGGCCAACTTACAAACGATCCGGTCCACGCGGTGTACGCGGGCCGTGGTGAGTCCGTGCTGGTGCAACTTGCGCTGTGCTGGGACGCCGATGAAGCGCTGCAACGGGTGCACGAGTTGCTGACGAAAACCGGGCAAGCTGCGCGGACGACGTCGGACCGCACCTGGGTGATCGGCCCGTCACCGCAAGGGATTGTCTACGCGTGGACGCGCGATTGCTATTATTTTTGCGTGAACTCACCCAAAGGCGCGTTTACGATGTCGCGGTTTTTGTCCGCATATCCGTATTAGGATGCCACCGAGTCTCGAAGACTGACACGGTGCCAGGCGCGCCTGGGTGATCACCATTGTCGCCGTGTTGCGGCCTGTGGCTAGTTTCGCGTGGCAAGTTTTTTAAGGAGTAACGGTGCCATCGCAATGAGTGATAGACCAGCCAGCACCAACAAGGCAGCCTCAATTTTCCAAGTCGGCATTGCTTCACCCAGCAACAAGTTTGAGGCACCCATTCCGAACAACGGGACCAGCAGCGCATAGGGTGAAACAATCGCTGCGGGATATCGCGTCAACAACCAGTTCCACGCGGCAAAGCCGAACAAGGTATTGCCGACCGCCTGCCACAACACCGCTGCCCAGGCCTCGGCGCGTGCATTTCGCACAGCATACATCGCTGCAGTGAAACCCTCGAAGTTCAGCGACAGCAATATCAGCGGCGGTATCGCAAATACGCTGGACCAGACGACAAAGCCGAGCATGTCAATTTTTGTTTTCGCCTCAAGCGCCACCTGCTTGACGACCATATTGGCGCAGGCCCAAAAAAAACCTGCCGCCAATACCGTTACGATCCCGGTGATTGTCACGGTCGCATCGATGTTCGCTGCAATGACCAACAGGCCGCTGCCGCCAAGCACCATTCCGACGAGCGGCAATGCGCTGACACGTTCGCGGAAAAACAGCACCGACAAACCGATCGTGAAGAACACTTGAACCTGAACCACCAAGGAGGCGAGTCCTGGCGAAATATCAGACCGCATGGCGTAGAACAACAAACCAAACTGGCCCGCACCCAGCAATATGCCGAACCACGCCAGCCAACGCCAACGCACCGGCGGTCGCTTGATAAACAACAGCCACGGCAACGCTGAACACACGAAGCGGAGCGCCGCAAACAGAAACGGCGGAAAATCGCCGAGCCCGATTTTGATCACCACGAAATTGGTTCCCCAGACGGCAACAACGGCGAGCGCGATGAGGATATGGACCGGACGCATGCAGTGATTATCGGTCAGAAAAGTGTGTTCCCAGCCCCGAGTGCAACACGAACACTGGTGGGGTGTCTCAGCTATTTTGTCTCCGCAAGCCTCGCCGGTTCTGGAGGTTTGCAAAAATACAGGCCAGTGAAGTGCAGCGTATCCGCCGGATCAAGGCAGCCTTGCTTTCTCCCGCGCCTCCATGGCTCCAACATTCCCGGGACCCGCATTAATCCCGCTCCGGTGTCGCGCTGATTTTATGGATCGCGAGATCAGTGCCTGCAAATTCCTGCTCTTCATCCAGGCGGATACCAACAATCGCCTTGATCGTGCCATAAACCGTGAAGCCGCCAATAAGCGCAATGCTGATGCCAAGCGCGGTTCCGGCAAGCTGACTAAAAAAACTGACGCCGCCCATTCCGCCCAGCGCCTTTGCGCCGAATATGCCCGCCGCAAGCCCACCCCATGTACCGCACAGACCGTGAAGCGGCCAAACGCCCAGCACATCGTCGATCTTCCAGCGGTTCTGTGTCAGTGTAAACATCCAGACAAACAAACCGCCGGCGATGCCACCGGTGAGCAAAGCACCGATCGGATGCATGACGTCGGAGCCAGCACAAACCGCCACCAAACCTGCAAGCGGGCCGTTGTGGACGAAACCAGGGTCGTTTTTGCCCACGACAAGCGCCACAAGCGTGCCGCCCACCATCGCCATCAACGAATTGACTGCGACGAGTCCGGTGACCTTATCGATGGTCTGCGCGCTCATCACGTTAAAGCCAAACCAACCCACACAAAGAATCCAAGCGCCCAGTGCCAAAAATGGAATGCTTGACGGCGGATGCGCAGTGACGCGCCCGTCCTTGGTGTAACGCCCCGCGCGCGGGCCAAGCAACAACACCGCAGCTAGCCCGATCCATCCACCCATCGCGTGGACCACGACCGAGCCTGCAAAATCATGAAACTCCTCACCGAAATAGCTCTTCAAACCCGCCTGAATCCCGAATGCCTGATTCCATGCAATGCCTTCAAAAAATGGATAGACAAATCCCACCAGAACGAATGTGGCGACAAGCTGTGGATTAAACTTTGCGCGCTCGGCGATACCGCCGGAGACAATGGCGGGAATCGCGGCCGCAAATGTCAGCAGGAAAAAAAACTTCACCAATTCATAGCCACTCTTTGCGGCGAGCTGTTCGGCACCGGCAAAAAAATTGATGCCGTAGGCGATGCTGTAACCGATAAAAAAATATGCCACTGTCGATACGGCAAAATCCACCAGAATCTTCATCAACGCATTAACCTGATTTTTCTGGCGAACGGTACCCAGCTCCAGAAATGCAAAGCCCGCGTGCATGGCCAAAACCAGGATCGCGCCCAACAGAATAAATAGTACGTCAGCACCTGTTTTCAGTGTGTCCATTGCTGCCTCTTCAATAAATTAACCGGTAAAAACAAGTATGTCGCGTCAAGGTTGAGGCTTACGCTGTAGCAAATGCGGATTGGGTTGCGGTTCACCAATGACAACTCACGACGCGCAACCGACCGGCGAAAAATCCGGACTAACCCTGCAACGCTTTGCAATGCGCCGCAATTTCCTCAGCGATTTGCGGCAGCAACGGTACCGGTAAATCGTGGCCCATGCCCTTGACGATGCTTATTTTTGCCTTGCCGCCACCGTATACAATTTCTCGCGCCGTTTCCATACCGCAGACTGGCGATACCAGTTGATCTTCGTCGCCGTGCAATACCAGGGTCGGTGCCTTGATCTTGCGTACGGTGTAGGTCCGGTCGTCGCTGGCAGCAATCGCCATCAATTGCCTTGCACCGCCGGGCGGATAGTTGGCGCGAGCGATGTGACGCGCGCACATATCGCGCAGGTGGACGGGATCTGGCGGGTAGGTTTTGCTGCTGATGACATTAAACACCCTGATCATACGATCAATGGCACCTTGTGTATCATCCTTCTTGGCTGGCGGTTGCATAATTGCGCGCATTGTTTTCCAGGTCGGCTTCGGTAGACTTCGCCGCCCGGTGGTGGACATGATCGACGTGAGGCTGGAAACTTTTTCCGGATAATTGGCCGCAAGATTTTGCGCGATCATGCCACCCATTGAGGCGCCGACGACGTGCGGGCGTTTCAGTTCCAACGCATCTATCAGTGCTGCCGTGTCTGCAGCCATGTCATCGATCAGGTAAGCCGACTTCATCGGCAGACGCATCATGAATTTCACATATTCAAGCGCAATATTTGGTACGCCAAGATGGTCGAGATGGGTGGATAGACCAACATCCCGATTGTCGAAACGGATGACGCGAAATCCTTTATCAACGAGGAGCTGGCAAAACGCATCCGGCCACAGGATCATCTGCACCGCAAGGCCCATGATGAGCAATATCGGCGGATCATTTTCGTTGCCGAGCGATTCGTAGTGCAGCGAAATTGTGTTGGCGGCGATGTTGGGCACAAGGTCTCCTGGTTCAATCAATAAAAGGTTTCATCGCGTTTGTAAAAATGTCGCTTGGGCCTTACCCGGCTTATGAGGCCGGAGGTTTTCAGGTACGCCGGTCAGAAATACTGGTTTGAAGGCCGCGCGTGATCTTTATAGAACCATTGTCGCCAGCCGTCGCGATGAAATTTTTGCCACTTTCCGTCTTCCTGTGACAGGCGATCTGCCACCGCATAGAGAGCGAGTGGATTAAATCCCAGCCCCACATGGCTTGCATTGACTTCGATATTCTCGGTGCGCTTCGACTCTTTTTGCATCGACAATGGCCACGCCACCACGCCATCGGTACGACTGAAAATGGAGGTGCTCGGCACTGGCGGCGGGGTTTTTAACTGCGCAAGCATTTCATGATCATCAATTTTATGGCCGCTGGCTATTTCATAAAGCCGCCATGCATTGGTCGCCTTCGGGTCGCCGGCGAACGGTGTGCCAAGCGTAATCACACCGCGTACTTGATCGGGAAGCGCCTTGGCGAATTCGCGCGCGTAGAGGCCTCCCAGACTCCAGCCGATCAGACTGACTTTGCGTCCGGATTCTTGTTGAATATCCTGCACACGATCGATGCTTTTTTGCAGCACGCCTTCGCGCGGGCCCAAATTAAGCCCCAAGTCCCATCCATAGGTTTCGTAGCCTTGGGCACGCAAAAAATTGCGCAGCGGCACAGTCGTCAAATCGCCCGCGCCAAGTCCGGGGAAAACAATGACGGCGTGGCCGTCTCCTGCCGGTGCCGCTTTCAGCAGCGGCCACGCCGCAAGTGTGGCACCCAATTCCAATGGTGCCCGACCTTCCATTGCCATCAGAAAAGCGCCAGGAGCTTTAAGCGCACCGAACGGATCGGCATTCTCAATCATGCTTCCAAAAGTTTGTTCGGATCGTTCCGTTGTAGCAGTTTTATCAGAACGACCTTTACCGCTCTTTCGATTGTTGCTGGCGGAATCTTGCATCCTATTTCTTTGCTTTCACGGTGCCACGGATCGATGTGTTGGCGACTGATTTCAGTACAAGTTTCGCCGCTGGCTTTGCTGCCGATTTTGCACGTGCCCTGGGCGAACGCTTTGGTGCCGGCCTCACCACCCCTGGCACGCTCGCGTCTGCCATCAACAGATCAAGCAATTCTTGATGCGCGGCCTGCATGGCGTCGGCGAATTCGCGCAACTTCGGCACCGTCCGCTTGCAAGCGATGAGGCCGTAATCGAGCGAGCCATTGTAGCTCTGGATGGTGATGTTGAGGCCGAGACCATGCGTGACGATCGATACCGGGAAATTGGCAGTCATTTTCGCGCCCGCCAGGTAAAGCGCCATTGGCGGGCCCGGCACATTTGAAATCACGATGTTGGCGACCACGGGTATACGATTGGTTGCAATCGCCATTTTGTAGAGCGGCGTGATGATGCTCATCAACCATGGAACGCCCAGCGACGGCATGTCCATCGGCATCACACTCTTTACAGAACTGATGAGCGCTTTTGACTTGTTGCTGGCGGTGATGATCGCGGCAAGGCGCTTGCCTGGGTCGGCAATCTGGGTTGCCATGTTCACCAGCATCATCGTCACCTGATTGCTTTGCGAACTATCCCCCGGTGCACGCAAACTGACTGGAATCGCAGCGATCATTGGCTTGGCCAACAGCTTCGCATCCTTGGCGAAATAGCGACGCAATGCACCTGCAACCACGGCCACAACGACGTCGTTGAGCTTGGCGTCAAAGTATTTCGCAATCGCTTTGCTTTCAGCCAATGGCAACTGAAAGCCAACGAATGCGCGCTTGCCGCTGATGGCGACGTTGAGCGACGTGCGTGGGCCCAGCGTGATGCCACCAGGAATCTTCTTAAGCAATGATTTGGCAGCTTTTTCAGGTGAATCACCAGGTTTGAAGTCGACCAGACCCGAAATGCCGGTTCCCTGCTCAGAACGCGCGCCGGCTTTTCTTGCTTGCGATGCAAACAGCACCATCGCCCCTAAACCGCGGGCTGTCTTGATGACGTCCGGGACGGCCTTCAGAATTTTTCCGTACTGCGCAACGGTATGCCTGAACGCTGCTGACAACATTTTGGCGGTTGATGGAGGCAGACGCCTGGCTCTTTCTTCTGCGGATTGAACCGGACGCGGCGTTGCCTCGGTATCGAACATCGCCTGCGCCAATGCAACGCCACCCTGCCCATCAAGCGCAGCGTGGTGAATCCGGCTCGCAAACGCGACCTGGCCACTCTGCAATCCTTCAATGACCGTGAATTGCCACAACGGCCGGTCGCGATCAAGCATGCCCTCATGCAATGAAGCGACCAGCGCTTCAAGTTGTGCCTGTGTGCCTGGCTTTGGCAGCATCTTGTGACGGATGTGGTAGTCAAGATCAACTTCCGCGCCTGCCAACCAAATTGGGTTAACCAAATCGAGCGGCATGAACGCAAGCCGGCGCGAAAACAGGGATGCCAGATGCATGCGGCTGATGATGTGGTTGCGAATTGTTTTATAGAAACTGCCACGGTGTGTTTTTGGCTTGTCCAGCAGGATCAGGCCGCCGACATGCATTGGCATGTCTGGTGTTTCCAAATGCAGAAACAAGGCATCCAGCGCGCTTAAGTGATGCATACCATTTCCTCCGTGCCGCCGTTTTTAGTCATTGTTTTGCGGTCATTCTGGCATGATTCTCAGGGTTTCAAACAAATCCTCAGGACGTACGCCGCGCCTGAAAAAATGCCTTCAGTATCACGCTGCATTCGTCACTCAACACACCGCCTTCGAACGTGGCGTGATGGTTCAGTCTTTCCTCGGCAGGCAGATTGATGACACTGCCACAGGCACCGGTCTTGGGATCGCGCGCACCGAAGACGACGCGCTTCACCCTTGCATGCAGCATCGCACCGACACACATCATGCAAGGTTCCAGTGTGACAAACAGGTCGCAATCGACCAGTCGGTAGTTTTTTAAGCGTTGCGACGCATCGCGCAGGGCGACAATTTCGGCGTGTGCAGTGGGATCATTTGAGGTAATTGACTGGTTAAAGCCCCTACCGATGATCTGGCCATCATTCACCACGACCGCACCGACCGGCACTTCGCCCAACGCGGCGGCGTGTGCGGCTAGCAGCAATGCTTCGCGCATGAAAAATTCGTCCGTCACTGGCGGCTTCCAATTGCGTCGAGAGCAGTATTTGCGTGCAAGCTGAGGCTGATCGGGAAATCGAAAATAATGCGGCCTTATTCTTGCGCCTTACAGCGCAACCCGAAACGCGGCTTCGGTCTTGGCTTTCACTTCATCGACGGTAACCCCTGGGTGCAGTTCAATCAGCGAGAGGCCTGCCGACGGATTCACTTCGAAAACGCACAGGTCAGTGATGATGAGATTCACGACGCCTTTACCGGTCAGCGGCAGCGAACAAGATTTCAGAATTTTCGATGCGCCGTCTTTGGAGCAATGCTCCATCAGCACCACCACGCGCTTCACACCGGAAACCAGATCCATCGCGCCGCCTGGTCCCTTCACCATTTTACCCGGCACCATCCAGTTGGCGAGGTCGCCATTTTCTGCAACTTCAAGGCCGCCCAAAATGGAAAGATCAATGTGACCGCCGCGAATCATGCCAAATGAATCGGCGCTGGAAAAAAAGCTGGATCCTGGGATGGTGGTAATCGTTTGCTTGCCCGCATTGATGAGATCCGGGTCCACGGCGTCCTCAGTCGGGAAGGGACCGATGCCCATCAAACCATTTTCAGATTGCAGATTCACCGTAATGCCTGCCGGGATGTAGTTGGCCACGAGGGTTGGGATGCCAATGCCAAGATTAACGTAATACCCGTCGCGCAACTCCTGTGCAGCGCGCTTGGCCATAAGGTCCCGAATCGGTGAATCTTTTTTGGACGCGGCGCCACCGGTGACGGTACGAAATTCAATGCGCTTTTCGAAATTCGCACCTTGAATGATGCGATCGACAAAAATGCCCGGCGTGTGAATTTGATCGGGATCGAGTTCGCCTACTTCAACCAGTTGCTCCACTTCGGCCACGGTAACTTTGCCGCAGGTGGCGATCATCGGATTGAAATTGCGCGATGTCTTGCGATAGACGAGATTGCCGGACTTATCGCCCTTCCATGCCTTGACGATGGCTAGATCCACACGAATGCCTTCTTCGAGCACAAATTCCTTACCATCAAACATGTGTGTATGTTTGCCTTCTGCAAGCTTGGTGCCAAAGGCAGTGCGCGTGTAGAAACCCGGAATGCCTGCGCCGCCAGCGCGAAATTTTTCCGCGAGCGTACCCTGCGGCACCAGTTGCAGATCGAGCTCGCCGGCCAACACCTGGCGCTCGAATTCCTTGTTCTCACCAACGTAGGAGGCAATGACTTTTTTCACCTGGCGCGTTTTGAGCAGCAGCCCCATACCGAAGTCATCCACACCGGCATTGTTGCCCGCAATCGTGAGCCCTTTAGTGCCGCTTTCCACCAACGCACCGATCAAATTCTCCGGTATGCCGCACAGACCGAAACCGCCAGCGGCGATGGTCATGTTGTCCTGAAGAAGTCCGGCCAGTGCCGATTTGGCGTCCGCAAATACTTTGCTCATGTTCTGCTCCTGTAGATAAAACAATCTGTGCGATGAAAGACTTATTTAAACCCGTCGTCCCGGCGCAGGCCGGATTCCAAGCATGTGGGGATTGCACCAACCAGTCTGTGCGTCGCGGTGTCACCCTAGCCCGCCCGCAACATTTCCACATGCGGAATTCCATCCTCTATATAGGTGTCCGACACCGTCTTGAAACCAAAGCCTTGATAAAACTTTTCCAGCCGTTGTTGCGCACCAATCCGACTGGGCTGGCCAGGATAGAGACTTTCGTGCCGCCGTACTGCCTCGGCCATCAGTACTTTGCCGTAGCCTTTCAATCGAAATGCACGCGGCGTTACCACTCGACCAATGGATGGCTCAGTAAATTTCACGCCAGGATCGACGACGCGACAATAGGCAGCAAGTTCGCGAGTACCCCGGTCTGAATGCCACCCCAGCAAATGCCAGGAGTCAAAATCCGCGCCGTCATTATCCTGAAACGGACAGTTCTGTTCCATCACAAACACATCGACGCGAGCAGCGGAGGCGATGTACCAGTCACGGATCGGCAGATTGTCAAAGCGATCGAATTGCCATTCGAGTTTTCCCATTCAACACCTGCGCCGGTTACTTTGATTTCGCCAAATGCAACCAGGTTTCCACCACTGAATCCGGATTCAGTGACATGGACTCAATACCTTCCTTCATCAGCCATTCCGCCAGATCCGGAAAATCGCTCGGTCCCTGCCCACAAATGCCGACGTATTTATTCGCTTTGCGGCAAGCGGCAATCGCCAGATGCAGCATGCGCTTGACGGCTTCATCGCGTTCATCGAATCCATCCATCACGAGCCCGGAATCGCGATCCAGCGCCAGCGTTAACTGCGTCATGTCGTTGGAGCCGATTGAAAAACCATCGAACCGCTTCAGGAATTCATCGGCAAGAATGGCGTTGGACGGAATTTCGCACATCATTACGATTCGCAATCCGTTCTTGCCGCGCTCGAGGCCGAAATTTCTCATGATTTCCAGCACCGCGTCAGCCTCCTTCAAGGTACGCACGAATGGCACCATCAATTCCACATTGGTCAGCCCCATCGTGTCCCGGACCATCTTCATGGCTTCGCATTCGAGCTTGAAGCAATCGCGGAATGTCGTGGCGATATAACGCGAAGCGCCGCGGAAACCAAGCATGGGATTTTCTTCTGTGGGCTCATAACGCGGGCCGCCGATCAGGTTGCGATACTCGTTGGATTTGAAATCCGAGAGGCGAACAATTACTTTTTTCGGCCAGAATGCTGCGGCGATGGTTGCAACCCCCTCGACCATTTTCTTGACATAAAAATCCACCGGGTTATCGTAGCCGCGTGCGCGCTTTGCAACCTGTTCCTTCAATTCCATCGGTAGCCGCTCGTACTCCAGGCAAGCCTTGGGATGGATGCCGATGGTGTTGGAAATAATGAACTCCAGGCGTGCCAAGCCGACGCCATCGTTAGGCAACTGCGCGAAATCAAATGCCAGCTCGGGATTACCTACGTTCATGGCAATCTTCACAGGAATACTTGGCATGTTGTCAAGCGCAATTGTCTGTACTTCGAAACCAACCATGCCGCGATAAATATTGCCGGTGTCACCCTCGCAACAGCTCACTGTTAAATCTTCACCTTCGCTAACGACATCGGTCGCGTTCTCGCAGCCGACCACGGCTGGAACCCCGAGTTCACGGGCGATGATCGCTGCATGACAGGTGCGCCCACCGCGATTGGTCACGATCGCCGCCGCACGTTTCATTACCGGCTCCCAATTCGGGTCGGTCATATCGGTGACGATGACGTCTCCATCCTTGAACAAGCCGATCTCGGACACATCCTTGATGACACGTGCCGGACCCTGGCCGACCTTGCTGCCGATGGCACGGCCTTCGGCGATCTTTGTACCTTGCGCCGTCATGCGATAGCGCGTCAGCGAATCTGTTTTTGTTTCCTGCGATTTCACCGTTTCGGGTCGCGCCTGCAAAATGTACAACTTGCCGTCGCCGCCATCCCTGCCCCATTCAATATCCATCGGGCAACCGTAATGCGCCTCGATTGCCACTGCATACTTGGCAAGCTCTTCAACATCTCCATCGGTGAGCGAAAAACGCTCGCGCTCGGCAGGCGCAACCGCCTTCGTTTCGACCGACTTTCCTGCCGATTCGGAAGAACCAAAAATCATCTTTTCTGCTTTGGTTCCCAGTCCCCGGCGCAACACAGCAGGGTTTCCGTTCTTCAAACACAATTTCGAGACATAGAATTCATCCGGATTAACTGCACCCTGGACTACCATTTCGCCCAAGCCATAGCTGGACGTGATGAACACCACATCGCGAAAACCTGATTCGGTGTCGAGCGTAAACATTACACCCGCGGCACCGGTATCCGAGCGCACCATGCGTTGGACGCCAGCACTCAGCGCGACTTCAGCATGGGTAAAGCCTTTGTGTACACGGTACGAAATTGCACGATCGTTATACAGCGAGGCAAAAACGTGCTTGGTTGCTTCGAGCACATTGTCGATGCCCTTTATGTTGAGGTAGGTCTCCTGCTGGCCGGCGAAGGAGGCATCAGGCAGGTCTTCTGCAGTGGCCGAGGAACGCACGGCAAATGACGCGCCCGGATCGTCCTTGACAAGCGCAGCGTAGGCATCGCGAATTTGTTTCTCCAATTCTGGCTGCAGCGGCGCTTTCGAGATCAACTCACGCACCATCGCCCCGGTCTTGGCTAGCGCAACGAGATCTTCAACGTCCAGCGACGCAACGACATCGTTGATTTTCCCGGTGAGCCCGTTGTGGTCAAGAAAATCCCGAAACGCGTCAGCAGTGGTCGCAAAGCCCCCGGGTACGCGTACCCCGGCCTGCCCCAGTTGGCTGATTAATTCGCCAAGAGAGGAATTCTTCCCGCCGACCGTGGCGACGTCATGCATGCGGAGCGCGGACAAAGGCAAAACCAGGGGCAGGACGGATGGGCTGGACATGGCGGCAGAAGTGGCGTTAAGAGTAAAAAGGAAACAACCGGAAAATGTTGCAGTGCGGAATAAGGATAGAATTATAGCCGACCATTCCCCGTCAATTATTCCCAAAATAGCCGCTGCGCGAAAGCAGGCGGTCGCAACGACGAGACCCGCCATGCCCAACCGCCGTACCGCCTTTTTCATCTCCGACCGCACCGGCATTACCGTCGAGATGCTCGGCAATTCATTGCTTACCCAATTTGATGTCGTCGAATTTCGCCGCATCACTCTGCCTTTTATCGACAACATCGATAAAGCCCAGGATGCCCTCACCCAGATAAAGGCCGCACATGTTGAATCGGGCATGCGCCCGTTGGTTTTTACCTCGCTGATGGCCGATGACCTGCGCGAAGAAATCGCCAAGGCGGACGCCATGGTGCTGGATATGTTCGAGCGCTTCATCGTGCCGATGGAAGCCGAACTGAAGGTCAAATCGGCGCATGCGGTCGGACGCAGCCACTCGGCGGGAAATTTCAAGGATTACAACCAGCGTATCGAGGCCGTCAATTACACGATGGCGCACGACGATGGCATGACGAACCGCAATCTTGACCAGGCCGATCTCATCCTTGTCGGCGTTTCCCGCAGCGGCAAAACACCTACTTGCCTTTATCTCGCGCTGCAATTTGGCATCAAAGCCGCCAACTATCCGTTGATTCCGGAGGATCTCGAAAAGCTTAAATTACCACCGGCGCTTGCACCGTTGAAACACAAAGTCTGGGGCCTGACGATCGTGCCGGAACGTCTCCAGCAGATCCGGCAGGAACGCAAGCCCGACAGCAAGTATGCCGCGCTGGAAAACTGCAAATGGGAAGTCAGTACCGCCGAGATACTGATGAAGAACGCCGGTATCTCGTTTTTGAATTCCACCACCAAGAGCATCGAGGAGCTGGCAACCACGATTCTGCACGAGGCGCAACTGGCGAGGCGGGTTTACTAGCGTAGCGCCGATACAACAGAAGCGGGGCTCCGTCGGGCGCCGCCCTGTGTGTTTCTTGTTTAGGCACCTTAGTTGTGCCATGATTTCGTCTGGTTAATAGACGGCATAGTGCTAGTTGGCCGTCCAATATAATAATTCCAAATCCAATCTCTCCGAGGAGCTTAATATGTCGTTCAAGAAACGCGTCATTCCCGCACTTGTTGCCTCTACAATGCTGATGGGCGCGTCTTCCGCCCACGCCGTTAAATTCACCGGTGTTTTTGTGTTTGGTGATTCCCTGTCGGATGCCGGGTTTTACCGGCCCTTTCTAGGTGCGATCGGAACCCCTGCGGCTACCGCAGCCGGGCTGGGCCGCTTTACCACCAATCCCGGGCCGGTCTGGGCTGAACTGATTGCGCAGACCTACGGCGGCAATGCGGCGCCATCGAACGCTGGCGGCGGCATGTATGCACAGGGTGGCGCGCGCGCGCAGGGTGATTCCGCCTCCACACCCCCAGGCTTTGCACAGCGTCCGGTCGGCACACAAATTACTGAATACCTTGCCAAATCAGGCGGCAGCGCGGATCCAGGCGCGTTGTATGCCGTCTGGGCGGGTGCGAATGACATTTTCCAGAACTTTGCCGGCATTGCCGGTGGCACAGTGAATCCAACCACGGTGATCAACACGGCGGCGGGCACTGAAATCGCACAGGTAGCGCGCCTGCGGGCAGCGGGAGCACGCTACATCATGGTGTTTAATCTTCCCGACCTCGGCAGCACGCCCGCGTTCTCAGCAGCGGCGGTTGGCGCGGCAGGAAGCGCGGCGGCAACCTCACTTGCACTCGGTTACAACGCGACGCTATTCGGCGGGCTGATCGGCACAAAGGTCATTCCAGTAGACACGTTTGCGTTGTTTTCAGACGTCAAGGCTAACGCCGCGGCATTCGGCTTTACCAACACCACCGGCGTGGCTTGCAACGCGACCCCGCCCGCAGGCCTCATTTCATGCGGCCCAGGCAACCTCGTGTCAGCCGGTGCTGCGTCGTCTTATTTGTTCGCCGATAGCGTGCACCCAACCACAGGTTCACATGCCATTGTTGCCGACTTCGTCAAATCCCTGATCGACGGCCCAAACACCTATTCGACGATGGCAGAAGTGCCGCTATCGTCGCGTGCCGCACATATTCGTACGCTGGATGACGGCCTGCGATCTGGGCAAATGGCAGAAGTTGGCAAGGTAGTCGCATTTGCTGCGGGGGATGGCGGTAAATCCGATATTTCCCTCAACGCATTGTCACCCCAGTCGAATACCAAGAATCGCGCTGCCTCGGTCGGCGTTTCCATGCGCGCCTCAGAACTGTTGACGGTCGGTGCGGCAGTGGGCGTATCGAGCGCTGATACGAACCTCGGCTCGGCGGGCAAGTTTGAACTGGACGAGACCGCGTTTTCCCTTTTCGCGGCGCTAAAATCGGGCGGACTCTACGGTAATTTCATGGCGACTACTTCTGACCTGCGATACAAGAACGTACAGCGCTTTGTCAAGCTGGGCATCGTCAACCGCATCGCATCATCGAACACCAAGGGTTCCAACGTTTCAGCGGCATTCGCAGGCGGGTACGATTTCAGTCTGGGTACATTGTCTGCGGGCCCATTCGCATCGATCACCTGGCAAACTGTTGACGTCGCCAGCTTCACTGAATCCGGCGCAGGTTCGGCTGACCTGAATATTCTCGAACAGAACCGCACGTCGAGCGTGGTCAGCGTTGGTTTGCGCGCATCTGCGGCCATGGGCAACTGGACACCCTATGCGCGCGTGTCCGTGGATAAAGACCAGAGCAACAAGGATCGCTTCGTTTCGGCCAATCCCGTGTCAGTTGCGGCAGGCCTGACCTACGATATTCCTGGTTACAAAGCGGATAACACGTGGGTCACTGGCGTCATTGGCATTCGCGGCAAACTTACCGACCGCATCGGCGTCTCGGTCGCGTATACGGCAGTGTCGAGCAAGCAAAACGCAAAACAGGATGGCGTGACGGCTGGCGTAACATTTGGCTTTTAGTCGCCACTGAGCCGGGTAAAGTCCGAAGGCCGCACGATGAATGTCGTGCGCCCTTTTTCATTTGGCGTCCGCATGCGATGATGTTGTCG
>JBKJMK010000115.1:0-2856 GCA_046596005.1 Usitatibacteraceae bacterium
GGCATCGCAATGCCGGCGGGCGGTGAGGATTCCACGTAAATGTCGATGAACGCTCCGCAGTGGGGAAAACGCGGCGGCAAGAATGATGGCCCACCCGACCTCGATGAGATATTGCGAAAAATTAACCAAAAACTTGCTGGTTTGTTCGGTAAAAAAGTTGGCAGCGATGGCGATGGTGGCGGCACTGGTGGCCCCAGTGGACCGAGTGCTGCGATGATGGGCGGCGGCTTCGCCTTGGCGGCAGGATTGGCACTATCGGTTTGGCTGGCGAGCGGTTTTTATATTGTGCAAGAGGGCACGCGCGGCATCGAGTTGCGCTTGGGAAAATATTCGCAAACCACCCAAGCCGGATTGCGCTGGCGTTGGCCATATCCTGTCGAAACCCACGAGATTGTCAACGTCGCGAGGGTGGAGGCGGTCGAGATTGGTCATCGTAACAACCAAAAAACCAAGGTAAGCGAAGAAGCATTGATGCTCACCGAGGACCAGAATATCGTCGATTTGCAATTTGCGGTGCAGTACACGCTGAAAAGCCCTGAAGAATTCCTGTTCAACAACAAGGACCCGGCGGAAGCGGTGCGTCAGGTAGGTGAGACAGCAATGCGCGAGATTGTCGGCAAAAGCAAAATGGATTTTGTATTGTACGAAGGCCGCGGAGATATTGCGGCTCGGGCGCGAGTGTTGATGCAGCAGATTCTGGACAGGTACAAAACCGGCATCCTGATATCCATCGTGAATTTGCAGAATGCCCAACCGCCTGAGCAAGTGCAAAAAAGTTTTGACGATGTCCTTCGGGCCAATCAGGAACGCGAGCGATTGAAGAACGAAGGCCAGGCGTATGCCAACGACATCCTGCCCAGGGCAAGTGGTGCGGCGGCACGTCTTCTTGAAGAAGCCAACGGACACAAGCAACGCGTGATTGCCAATGCGCAGGGTGATGCCTCTCGTTTCACGCAAGTGTTGGCGGAATATGACAAGGCGCCGGGGGTAACGCGCGAACGCTTGTATCTGGACATGATGCAGCAGGTCATGCAGAGCACCAGCAAGGTGGTCGTGGATCAGAAGGGCGGTAACAGCCTCTTGTACCTGCCGCTGGATAAATTGATGCAGGCTGCACAGCAGGGACCCTCAGGCGCAGCGGGTGAAAGCACGACTCCGCGCCCTGTCACGGGCGACCCTGCTACCCCCATCGTCACTGAGGCCAACCGTTTGCGCGATATGCGCACGCGCGACGGCCGATAGGGAGAGACATCATGCAAAAAAACCTCTCCGTTGTTGGCACCATTGCCTTACTGGCATTGCTCACCCTGGTCTTCACGGCTTATACAGTTGACCAACGGCAGGCCGCCATTAAATTCCGCTTAGGCGAAATTGTTGCCGTCCAGAAAGAACCAGGGCTGTATTTCAGAGTGCCGATGATTGAAAATGTCCGCCTCTATGACACCCGCATTCAGACCCTGGACACGAAGGATGCCGAACGCATCCAGACCATGGAAAAAAACAATGTCATGGTGGACTCGTATATCAAGTATCGAATTGTCGATGTGAAACAATTTTACGTTTCAACCGGGGGCGATATTTCCAAGGCGGAGATTCGTTTGGGGCAGTCGGTCAACAACGATTTGCGTGAAGAATTCAGCAAGCGAACCCTTTCTGAAGTAATTTCCGGCGAACGTACCAAAATCATGGAAGATCTGCGCGCCAAGTCGGACGCAGATGCGCGCAGTATCGGCATCGAGGTCCTTGATGTGCGCCTGAAGCGTGTTGATCTGGCCAAGGAGATCAACGCTAAGGTTTACGAGCGCATGGATTCGGAACGTAAACGCGTCGCAAACGAACTTAGCTCCAAAGGCGCTGCTGAAGCCGAGAAGATCAAGGCCGATGCTGAGCGTCAACGCGAAATCATTCTCGCGGAAGCGTACCGCGATGCTCAAAAAATAAAGGGTGAGGGCGATGCCGGCGCAGCACGCATCTATGCGCAGGCGTTCACCAAAAACCCCGAGTTCTATTCGTTTTATCGCAGCATGGAAGCGTATCGCAACAGCTTCCGTAGCAAGAGCGATGTGATGGTGCTTGAGCCCAGCTCGGATTTCTTCAAGTATTTGAAGAATCCGAATAAAGGTGGCAAGTAGGCACGTGCACTAGCGCTATCCAACTCGCGTATAATTCGTCAACGGCGCTGGTGAAATGTTCACCAGCGCCGTTTTTGCGTCTGCCAGATGCATCGTGGTTGGTCTATGCGCTGGCAGTGGCCCTGTTAGCCGCGTATTCGAGCGTATTTCCACATCATTTTGACAAACGTAACTTCCGTGAAAGACATTTTGCTCGCAGGACTCGCGCTGATGCTCGTATTTGAAGGCATCTTGCCATTCATTGCGCCTGGCGCGTGGCGGGAGGTGATTCGCCGCATCATAACGCTGAGTGACGGGCAACTGCGTTTTATCGGTCTGTCGTCCATAGCGATAGGCGTGCTGTTGTTATTGATGGTGACGTGATTTGAGAACCTGGACCCTCCCCGAACATATTGAAGACCTTTTGCCGGCTGACGCAAAGAAACTCGAACGCCTGCGGCGCGCAGCGCTCGATCTGTTTGCAAGTCACGGCTTTGAATTGGTCATGCCGCCGCTGCTGGAATACGTGGAGTCGTTGCTTTCCGGTACCGGGCACGACATGGATCTTGCCACGTTCAAATTGGTGGACCAGTTGTCCGGACGCACCATGGGCATTCGCGCTGATACCACGCCGCAAGTTGCACGCATCGATGCCCATTTGCTCAACCGGCAGGGCGTTGCGCGGCTCTGTTACGCCGGCAGCGTGCTGCATACCTTGCCGGCGGGATTGGGCAAGAGCCGGCAA
>JBKJMK010000142.1:0-3954 GCA_046596005.1 Usitatibacteraceae bacterium
AGGCGCGCCTGGGGTTGACGTTGCCACCGTAATTGCCATGGCATTTCGAACCGGTGCTATCTGGAGAGAAATCTGCTTGTGTCGACGCGTGAAACTGCAGATTTCTCACCTCCGGTCAGAGCTGATCATCAATCAATACTCCAACACCGTCGCGCCTTATCGGCCATTTCTGCCTAAATCAAAAAGGGGTCAGCGTGAATTGTTTTTAAAACAATTTGCGCTGACCCCTTTAGTTTTCAAGAAGTGAAGTCCGATGTCACCTATTAGCTATCTAACGAATTGACCTTGGAGATCTGATCTCCGGTCACGCGCCGTGACTTCGCCTTCTACAGGCCGCTACTTCACGGTAAAGGTCTTTCTGTTGGCCGGCTTGTCGCCCACGAAAATCTCCACTTGATAGTCGCCGACCGGCCATCCGTCCGGCTTGCTGATGTGGAATTCACTGGTGGCAGGACCCGTCGGCGCGATCGTCTGCGTATCCTCCTTCACGAGGCTCTCCTGGCCGCCCTTGCGGTACGTCCATTTTGCCTTGAGTGTCGCGGTACCGCTGCCAGTCGTATCGACAGAAGCGTAGATCGTATCTTTCTTGCCGAAGCTGTCGGCGGCCTGTGCGACCTTCTTGTTGGCGCCGATTGCCTTGCCCAAGGTAATCGTATCAACCGTGACCCCCGCCATCGCAGGGGGCGGAACTGACACGGGTGCTGATGTCTGCGTTGGGGCCGATTGGGGTTTCGGCGCTTCTTCCTTCTTGCCGCAGGCATTCAACGTGAGGATAAGCGCGGCAAGCGTAGCGAGAATATATTTTTTGTTCATTGGGATTTTCTCCATGGTTCGAGTTGAAAGAAGTCCGCGCTAAAGCGTTAGAGCGGCGGGATCTTTAGTTTTTGGCCGGGAAAAATTTTGTCCGGGTCTTTGAGGACATCCTGGTTAGCCTCGTAGATTCGCTTCCACTCGCTGGCATTACCATACTCGCGCTTGGCGATCTTTGAAAGACTGTCGCCGGCAACCACTTCGTAAATCTTCGCGGCCGTCGAACTGGAGCCGCTTTGCACATTCGAAAAATCCGGCATGTTTTCGTTCATGAGAGTTTCCCTCGATTGTTTGTAAGAATGAATCTGTTTATCTGCGCATCCGGTTGGCGACTTACCGGCGTTAATCTATCTCTGCCGCAGCGTTGCACACCAAGTCGCGTCATTTCCGCCAGGTTGCAGTATGTCCGCCAACCGGCGGTTAGTCCGTACGGCAGCGCACACAAGCCATTCAGACCAGCGATAGCAGAGAAGGAGGAAGTCGCTGGGGTCAGAGTCAAATTAATCCTTCGTGAAATCAATTTGAATCTGACCCTGAATCTGACCCAGACGCTCCGTGCTTGGGGATCGCGCTGCCACATGTACCGCGCTATTCTACGAAGCTGCTTGCGGTTTTTTGCGCTGACCCGCGCGTCAACTCATCAGCTCAGCCCCTTATACTTGCCCGCGGTCTGCGGAATGCTGCGCAGCCGCGCACGCATAGCTACAAAATCACAAAAATCAGGGAGATCACCAATGTTTTCGATAACAACAATAGCAAGATGTATTGCAGTGCCTGTCGCCTTTGCCGTCCTGTCAGGATGCTCGACCGTTACGCAACTGGAGGGCATAACCCCAGGGACGACGCTGGCGATCCGGGGCATCGCCCGCACCGAGCTTCCCCGCAGTGAGGATCTGTCGTCCAAGGCAACCGGGCAGTATGAGTTCATGGCAACCGCGCCGGATGGGAGAAAGCTTTATGGCTTGCTGCCGCTTAATGTGAGCGGTGGCAAGATGGCGATGAGCATTGTCTTCTTTGCCCCGGCGCTCCTCATTGGCGGGTTCAGGGATGTGTTGCCGTTCTATCAAGTCGATGTGGAAAACCAGGTATTGCGCTTTAAGCGAAATGCGGGTGATCCGTGGTTGCAATACCAGCCGCGGGGTGTCGAAAGTGACAGGGCGAAGGCGTACTTCGATACGGTGAAGTAGCCTGCGTAGAAATAATTCGGGTCGGACACCACTTTTTCGCAGACCGCCAGTTGGCGCGTTTTCGCAGCCATTTTTGGCCCAAGAGCCGCTCCGTTACCAGCGTTTTGCCACCGCATCAAGCTGGGTCTGACAGCTCACAGGGTGTTCGAAGGGTCATGTTCGAGGTCTTTTAATACCACATTGCGCATGAGGGCGATATTAAGGGACTTGGCCCTGTAAATGTTTTCTTGCTTCAATATGGTCTAGTAGGTAGACTAGACCATATTGAAGCACCCAATGCGGAGTAATCGTGCGCGAATATGGAATTTACGAGGCGAAGACGAAACTGCCCGACCTCATCAGGCAAGTTCAGCAAGGAGAGCGGATCACCATCACCAATCGGGGCCGGCCTGTGGTGGACCTGGTTCCGAGCGCCAGCCATGCAGCGCAGCAGACACACGAGGCAATTGTCGCAATCAAGGCGATGCGTACCGCGACGGTTGATCAGGTGCAATTTTCCGAGATGCGGCGGCGAGGACGCCGCTGATGGCCGGCAGTTTCGTTCTGGATGCGTCCGTCACCATTCGCTGGGCCTTGCAGGATGGGTCATTGGCTGACCGTACGTATGCCGACCAGGTCCTCGATTCCTTCGATGCGGCATTCGCGACGGTTCCTGCGCTCTGGTACACGGAAACCATTCACGTATTGCGCTGCGCGGAAGAAGATGAAACGATCGGCGAGTCTGACGTGACTGGTTTCATTTATCAATTGGGGCAGTTACCCATCGAACTCGACATGGCCGCTCCATCAGGCGTGCAGTTGGCAGTGGCCGCTGTATCGAGGGAATTCAGGTTGTCTGGCTACGATGCTCAGTACCTTGAATTGGCACGCAGGCTTAGCCTGTCCATTGCAACCCTGGACAAGGATCTGCGCAAGGCCGCCAAGAAAGCCGGCGTGTCAATCTACCTCGTTCAGTGAGGGAGGGGCCACTATGAAGCAAAGCACGGAGTCTATCCCGGTAGCATTGTGGTCTTCCGGAACTGCACAATGACAAAACTCCATCAAGTTCTGCTACTTACACTCATCTTTTGTGCGCCACTCCCGGCGTTGGCGGAATCGTTTTTCTTCGCGGTCTATGTGTTGGAAGGATCTGGAAAACGACTCCTGTCCAAGGGAGAGAAGAAGTACACGCGCAATGACATCGAGGTGACCAAACTGTCTGGACGGGGCGAGACATTCGCAAACATGAGCCTGGATCTCGGAAACGGTTTCGCCGTCGGATGCACCGATGATGGGCAAACCAGCGCTGAAGGCATCGGATTTTGGATGAATCGCGTTCCACACCCGGATGAGAGCGATCAATATGCCGGCTTCAGCTGGGAGCTGTACAAGCGCAGCACGGGGGCAACTTTCAAAAAGGTGACAGGCGACGGTCAAATACGAATCGAAACACGGCGGGCTGGCGAGATCGAGTGGCTAACGCGCGTCGAGTTTCTCGACGACACCGTGTTTCGCCTGGTTGCAAAGCGCGGCGCCAAGCCCAGCGAGATATCGCACGAGATGTTGATCAGGAAGGGCAGTGTGCTCGCCTTTCCGGGGACGTAACTTTCCGCCTATTTACCCACCATCCACCAACCATTCATGCTCCCTGCCAAGACCACCCGCGCCCTCGAAGCAATCCTCGCCCGCACTGTCGGGGTGGATGAACCCGGCATCGCCGTCGGCGTTTTGAAGCACGACCCGAAGCACGGCCGACTGTTGTGGCGCGGCGCGCGCGGCTTGTCGAATCTGGCGTCGCAGGCGCCGCTGTCCACGCGCACGCCGTTTCGCATTTGTTCCATCAGCAAGCAATTCGCCTGTGCGCTGGTGATGCGTGAAGTGGCGACAGGTCGCATCGCGCTCGATGCGCACCCAAGCCGTTACCTGCCCTGGACCAAGGGCATGGATCGCGCGCTCACCATTGCGTACTTGATGCAAA
>JBKJMK010000228.1:0-5893 GCA_046596005.1 Usitatibacteraceae bacterium
ATTCGAGTTCACGCATGAGCCGATATTTGGCCTGTAGTTGATATTGAAATTCAGTTACCTGCGGATCACTGTTGGCGCCAACGCGCACCTGGCGCTTTAGAAAGAAGTTGGTGTTGACTTGAATGCGGCCAAAATCGGTTTGGAGGAGCGGTCCAAATCGAAATTCATATCCCTCGCTGCGGTCGCGGGGCACCTCCAGTTCGATAAACACGCCAAGGTCAACCGGGTATTTGCCGGTTTCGGTAAGCAGGAATTTGTTTTCCCACTCGATGGCGTCAAATCGTGTGCGCTCGTCAGGTGTCTTTTGGTATTTGACATAGACCTCTGTAAACCAGTTCGGCGTGACGCCATAGCCCAAGCCAAACGTGCCCGCAGAAATGCGCCCTTCACCGTCCGTCAACTTGCTTGTACCGTATTTTAGTTCCAGCTCGCGTTCGCCGTATTCAACTGACGGGACTTTTACATAGTCAGCGGGATCCGCCCAAACGGAAGTGGAAATCGCGCACGCGCCGATCAGAAAGTACAGGATATGATTATTCATGTGGTGATTAGAGGTTGAGATTTGAATACAGATTTCTTTTGGTTTGCTAGCCGCATACATGCTGCGATCACAACAGCGACGGTGACATAAAACACAACTTGAATGCCAGCCGGATGCGCATCGTAGCCAACGAGCCCGTGCAAAACGGCACCAACTGCGGATTCATTTGGCAGCACGCCAGAAACGTCCCACAGCGGCGACTTCAGGCTTGGCAAAAGGTCGGCTTGCACCAGGAACCGGGCGGCTTGTGCGGCCATTCCGGCAGCAAGTAAAAGCACTAACGCGGAAATCACAGCGAAAAACCAGCGTACCGGGATTCGCAACAGTCCAAGATATAGCGTCACACCCACAGCCACGCCGCCCCCAAGCCCCAATGCGCCGCCGGTTGTCATTTCCCAAAAACTGGAGGATCCGGAAACGGCAACACCGTAGAGAAACAATACCGTCTCCGCTCCCTCGCGAAGCACCGCGATGGCAATGACGACAAGCAGCATTGAAAGATTTCGTTGTCCGCCGCGTATGGCGCTTCCGATCAACCGCGCTTCGGCCGCGATCTCTCGACCGCGACTGGCCATCCATATGCTGTGCCAGGCGAGCATTAGTACTGCTACGCCAAGAATTGAGGCATTGAAAACTTCCTGGCCGATACCATCGGCAAATTGCGCGATGACCTCCATGCTCGCCGCAACAAGCGCCGAGCCTGCGAGTCCGAGTAATGTCCCGCCAACTAGCCACCGCCCGCGCGTCGGAATACCTTGGGTTGCCGCGGCAATGATTCCAATGATCATTGCAGCTTCAAGTACCTCGCGAAATACAATCAGTGAAGTGCCAAACATGGTTGAGTCTCCTATTGCGCAACAATGACGCCTTTGGCCGTCTTTTCATTGAATTCGCCCACAAACGGATATTTGCCCGCAGCGAGCGGACCGATATAGACAATGCCCGTCGATTTGGCCGGAATGACTTTTTCGCGATTCAGCGCATGGCTCTCAAACTCTTCCGGTGTTGCATCCCGATTTTCAATAAGCAGCTTGATTTTCTGGCCGACCGGTACATTCACGGTTTCAGGCTGGAAGCGATGGTTCTCGATAACCAGCTTCACTTCCATCTCGGCAGCAAATGCCGCTATTGAAAATGTGTAAACAAGCAGAGCGGCGAGCTTTCGCATGAGATTCTTTCAGAAATGGATGCTTCTATACGCAAATGATAATGATTCGCATTATAAATTACAATAGTGCCATCGAGTTTATTTTTTGTGGCGCATTCTTCTCGAATGGCCTTTGTGTGGCCGCAATAGCGCCATTGCCTCTGCTTGTCGATCCCGCCGACGATGAACGCGACCCGCCAGAGACGGGGATCATGGACCGGGAGACCAGGTGAAAAATGGCCGCTAGATCCTGATCCCGGCCAGCGACCAGGCTACCGGTCATGGCACCACCGGGCAGGCCAGATTCTGGACGCAGCAGTTGGGCGAGTTACTGCAGCGCGCGCTGCACGACGGCAGGTGATTGCAGCTGAGTATTGAACTCACCTCACGTGTCGATTCATTCCCGAAAGGCACTATCCGCACACTGCCTCGATTTGCCAGAATCGTGACATTATTTACTGGCAATCTGCAGGTATTCAATTCCAGCAGGGCACCACCATGGACGCAAAAATACGCTGTATAAAAGTATGCCTGACGCTGTGCGCTTGTTTGTTTACGGTGCTGGCGGTCCGCGCGCAGACGGTGACGGAGCCAGCCGTCATTCTGCGCGAGGGGACTTGGGACGGCGGCGTGGGGACTTTTCAGATACCGGAGGCATTTGGAAAGATCAAACCCGATGTCTGGCCGGTCGATGGCTGGTATCGCTTGATAATTCGCCCCGATGGCATCGAAAGCGTGCCGGTTATCGAGCCCAAACTTGAGAGGCCATCGTTCCTGAATTCGATCATCATCCAGATTGAACGCGGTGAGGTTGCCAGCGAACTACAGCAATCGCTCACGCCCGCGAATACGTCCGAACCACCCAATCAAATTTATCTGCGGGCACCGGGTGCACGGCTCGTGCCGGGTCTTGCGGCCACCTATCGATTCAAGAACGGGACAGCGACATTGCGCCCGAAACTTGATTACCGCTACGAGTTGACAATGGGCGGGTTCCCGTTTGCGTTCACCGTGCAAAACGGTTTGCGTAGCAAGAGCGGTGCCGCTTATAGCGAGGGCGCGCAATACACCATCGAATACGACGGTAAAAAATACCAATACAGTCTGGGCGAGTTTGGTTGGGATTCGACCATCACCGCGATTGCCGATCTGGATGGCGATGGCAAACCGGATTTCATCATTTCGGTTGGCGGCAACAACAGCGGTTATGAGGCGATCCTGCTGTCGTCGATGGCCAAGCCAGGCAGGAACGCTGCAACAGCCTCATTGCGCTCGATGGGCTGCTGACGGGTAGCCGGGTGCAGCTCGCTGAGAATCGTAGATCGCCATTTGGAGGGTCTTCAGAGCAAAAATGCCTGAAAAGGCGCGCCAGTGCTAGTGTAGGTCTCGACCGGACGCTACTTGCAAGTCGTTCAAAAGATTGCGGCGTGGCAGCGGGCCTATGTGGGGCGATAAAGCTGCACTTGGCGCTGGAATTTGCAAGGCGCGCCGATGTTCACTTCATCGCGCTGACTAATCCAGCCAGCCCTTACTCTTGAAATAAGTAAACGGCACAACTACCGACACCAGCATCAGCCCCAGCGCAAACGGGTAGCCGTAATCCCAGTTAAGCTCCGGAAACCAGCCCTTGAAGTTCATGCCGTAAATACTCGCGATCAAGGTCGGCGGCAGCAGGGCGACAGACGCGACTGAGAAGATCTTGATGATCTTGTTCTGGTTGATGTTGATGAAGCCGACGGTGGCGTCCATGAGGAAGTTGATCTTGTCGAAGGCGAACGCGGTGTGGCCGTCCAGCGAATCGATGTCACGCATGATCTGGCGTGCATCTTCCATCTGGTCGCCTTCGAGTAGTTTTTGGCGCATCAGGAATGAGACCGCGCGGCGCGTGTCCATGACGTTTCGGCGTATGCGACCGTTCAGATCTTCTTCATTGGCGATGCGCGCAAGTACATTGGCAGCTTCGACGTCGGTCATTCGTTGGGTGAGAACTGACGCACTGATTTTTTCCAGTTGCGCGTAGACGCTCTCAAGCGCATCGGCGGAATATTCCGCATCCGTCGCGTAGAGATCAAGCAATACCTCGCGAGCATCTTCGATGTAGCCGGGTCGCGTGCGCGCGCGCATACGAACGAGACGGAACACCGGCAGGTCTTCCAGGTGCAAAGAGAGCAGGGTGTTGTTCTTGAGCACAAACGCGACAGGGACGTTGCGGGAATCGTCCTCGTTAAGTTCAAGCAGGAAGTCCGATCGCAGGTGCAGCTCGCCCGACTCACCTTCGAAAAAACGCGCGCTGGCTTCCAGATCCTGCATGTCTTCAGGTGAGGGCAATTCAAAATCGTAGAGCGATTTCACCCATTCGCGTTCCGTATCGGTGGGCGAAACCATGTCGATCCAGATCGGCTCGGAATTTTTCAAGTCATCGAGCGAATCGACCTGAAGTTGGTTGAGCCGGCGATTGTTCAGGACGAATACATTAAGCATGATTGGGTTCCGCTAGGGTTGCGGGATTGTAGTGCAAACCGCGCAGGCGCGGGAGCGGATTGATGGTTTCGATTGTTGTAACAGAGGAGTTTCGGCTCGGCTGCGTAAACCACATCGACATACGCGAATGGCCATCGCCAGCGGCCTCAGGCGCCAATCACCCCACCATCATCCTTCGTAATCACAATCGTCGCGGATCGTGGCCTTGCACCGGCTGCACTCGATGGCCAATTGCTGATCGGGTCGGCTTCCCGCTCTTCAGAAAATTCCCCCGGATGCTGGATATTGAGGAACGCGGTTTTGCCATCTGGCGTAAACGTCAAGCCGGTGATTTCGCAGCCACGCGGGCCGGTGAGAAAACGCCGGCTATGCCCACTGGCGACATCGATCGCCAGCAACTGATTGTTACCCAGGTTTACATAGTCGCCACGTCCCGGAATGCCGATGTCGGTACCGATCCAGAGCGTGCCATCGGGCGCAAACCGCAACGTGTCCGGGCAGGCGAACGCATCGCCTTTGACATTGCCGCGTTGCGCCGGGTCGGGGTGCGCGGGGTCACCGGCGATGACGAACAAATCCCAGTTAAACGTCGTTGAGGCCGCATCGCTGTTGGCTTCGCGCCAGCGGATGATCTGACCAAACACATTTTTGTCGCGCGGATTAGCGGCGTCCTTGCCGGGTTTTCCCTCAGTGCCGCGCTGAGCGTTATTGGTGAGAGAGGCATAGACTTCACCGGTTTTCGGGTGAATCACAATCCACTCGGGGCGATCCATTTTTGTTGCGTCGACTTGTTCGCCTGCGAGCTTGACGTGCACCAGCACATCGGCTTGATCAGTGAAACCGTTTGCTGCCGTGAGGCCATTTTTCCCGTGGACGAGCGGTAGCCAGGCACCTGAACCGTCGGCATTGAATTTGCCGGCGTAGAGCGTGCCGTGGTCGAGCAGATCATGATTTGTGGCGCGGTCGTCGGGGTTGTACGCGTCACGGGAGACGAATTTGTAGATGTATTCAAAACGGGAATCGTCACCGGTGTAAATCACCACCCGGCCATCGGGTGCGAGGGTATGGAATGCGCTCTCATGTGCGCAGCGGCCTAATGCGGTGCGCTTGACGGGTTTGGATTGCGGGTCGAACGGATCGATCTCAACTACCCAGCCAAATCGGTGGAATTCGTTGGGATGCTTGTCGATATTGAAGCGCTCATCGAAATCATGCCAGCGATAACCCGAGCGCTTCGCCGCGCGGTAGCGCAATTGTTTTGGCGTAGCCTTGTCGGATGGGATCGCAAAATGGCTGTGTATGTTTTCTTCGCAGGTGAGATAGGTTCCCCACGGGGTGAAGCCGTTGGCACAATTTGAGTGAGTGCCAAATACTTCAACGCCGTTCGGGTCGGTCGCTGTCTGCATCAACGCCGATCCACGTGCCGGGCCGCCGATCGACATCGGGGTGCGTGCGGTAATGCGGCGTGCGTATTTCGAGGGCCGCACCACCTGCCAGCCGTTACGATCGCGTTTTACTTCGATCACCGAAGCGCCGACCGCGTTTTGCGCCTTTTTTAATTTTTCCGCTGTCCAGGTTTTCATGGCGTCTGGAAACAGCAGCCGCTGGTCGAGGTATTCGTGGTTAATTACCAGCAAGCCGTGATCCGGATTATTGGTTCCAGACGGCAATGAAAAAAAGTGCATACCGTCGTGATGCATGCCCGCCTGTTCGGCTTGCTCGTC
>JBKJMK010000289.1:0-3797 GCA_046596005.1 Usitatibacteraceae bacterium
GCGGGAGTCGATGGTTCACGGCGGCTTTGCGGGAATCAGTAGCGAGTGGTGGCACTTTGATTGCGGTGATCGCAGCGTGGTACGGGCGGAATACACGCGGGTGTTATAAGCAGGCGCAGGCATCCCATTCGCTGGGAAGATAGCATGCCGAAATATCAAACTCAAGCACTGGCGTGGCCTACAGGCAGAAATGCCGCTGCAAGCCGCCCCAGCGCTAGAGTTTAATCTAATCAATGGATGGGGTCGCCGGTTTCAACGCAGGCGGCAAATCTTCCTGCTCTTTGCCAGATCGCGCAACCGAATCCAGCATTGCATCCAGAATCGACCGCCCTGCGCCATCTTTAACGAGCGGATGATTGATCATTGCAACTGCGACGCAGACTTCGTTCACTGCGCATGGCACAAAACCTGCCACTGCCGCGACATCCCGCAAGGAGCCAGTCTTGATACGAGCGTGTTCAGCGGCAGGGCTATTGCGTAAACGGTTTCTCATCCCGCCATCAATGGCGATGATCGGCAGACTGGCCATGAATTCAGGTGCCCACTTGCTTCGGTAAGCAGCCCTCAATACTGCCGCGAGTTGCACTGGGCGAATGCGCTCGATTCTCGACAACCCGGAGCCGTTGTCCAGCACCAGCCCATCGTCATTGATGCCCTGCTCCCTTAGCCATTCACGCACTTGTCTCTCGGCATGCACCGACGTAGGGGAGCCATCAATGGTTACGGAATTTGCGCCGAGGCTCAGGTAAAGCAGCCGCGTAATTGGATTGTCGCTGCGCTTGTTGATATCGCGAGTGAACTCGGCTAGCGTGCGAGACTGATGCTGCGTCAGTAAACGCGTGCCGGCCGTTGAAGCGTCATCCGCCGTGCTTTCCCGCGTTTGACCGCTAAACGTCCCACCCAGATTCCGCCACAGTGCCCGGAATAACCGGTCGGCGAAATCCACGCGATCCAGAATATTAATGCTGGTCAATGCCGAACATTTTTTTGGGAACTCGCCTTGCAACTCGATGCGAATCGCACCATTTTCAGCACGGCTCACTATTGGGTGCTTCCAGCCATCCTCCCAGTCGGCACAAGGACGATCAACAAATGTCATGTTCGACACAACGCTTACTCGATCCATCGCAGGCGTTACGCCGACGCGCATGTTCGTTACATTGTCACGCTCAACGGATTCGAGATCAAATTGAAGAAGATTGGTGTTGAGCAACAACGCATCAGGAATCACGTTGTATCTGAATTCCGGTGTCTCATCGAATGGCGGTATACCGACATCGGGGCGCGAAGGCTGAAACCATTGCCGATCCAGAATGAGATCACCCTCGATTGCCAAAATTCCCCTGTGCCGCAATGTTTGCAGCATTCGCTGGAGCGCTTCCCAGTCGAGATCAGGACTGCCAACACCGCGAAGCACCAAATTCCCGCGTAGCACGCCTTCGATCAGTTCGCCCCGTGTGCGTAGCTCGGCCCGTCCCCGATACGTTGGTCCGAGACGTTCCAGGCCGACAATCGACGTCAACACTTTCAACGTAGACGCTGGCTGCAGGCTCGCCTCGGATTGATGCGAGAGGATGGTCGCACCATCCGACATACGTATCACCATTGCACCCATTGCATTCGTTGGGATGTTGGCGGCTTTCAGCATGCCGACCACGTGCAAAGGCAAGCCTGTTCCCATGCGCGGCACGCTCGCTGGCGAAACGCACCCGCTCAAGAGAAAAAGGGCCGCACTGGCGATGAGAGTAAGTCGGAGCATATGACGCCTGAAGAAATGGAAAAACGATGCCAGCAAAGGCAGAGTGCCAACTTACGCGGCAGTCGGCTCTTGTCGCGGAGATTCTGTTGTAAACATACCAATAATTGCGATGGGTTATTGCATTTTTGTGAAAGCGGTAGCAAAGTGGTACACATCAATATTTTATTGGTATTGACGTCCCTTGGCCAACATTCGGCCCAGTGATGTCTGGGAGGTACCTTTGCGACGTCGCCTCAACCGAGGTGTCGGCGCAGGTGATGGAACAAGTTGGATTGCGCTCACAACGGGTTGACAATCAATTAACGCTTATACAGGGAGAACGCGTCGTGAAACTAAACAAGCTCGCTCAGGTTATTTCGCTTATCTGCATTGCCGGACCAGTACTGGCGCAACAAACCGACCCGCTAACACAACCACCAACACCGAAACAAAAACTAGAAAAGGTAGAGGTGACTGGAAGCAGTATCAAACGCGTTCAGGACGAGGGAGCGTTGCCGATACAAGTCATTACGTCGCAGGATCTGGTGAAATTGGGCATCACCAGTGCGGAACAGTTGGTGGCAACGATCAGCGCCAACGGCAATGGCATCGATAACATGACCAGCCAACAGGGCGGCGACTTTCTTAACAGCACAAGCAGCCGTGCGCTTCCCAACAATGGGGCAGCATCAGCGTCGCTTCGCGGCTTGGGAGCGCAATACACGCTGGTCCTGCTGAATGGTCGGCGCGTTTCCACTCACGGGCTTAGTGGCAAGTCGGTGGATCTGAACTCCATTCCGCTGGCAGCCGTTGACCGTGTCGAGATTCTGAAGGATGGTGCCTCTGCGATTTATGGCACCGACGCAATCGGTGGCGTCATCAATTTTATTCTGCGCCGCGACTATCAAGGTTTGGAAGCGACCGCCTCTGCCGATGCGACGCAGCATAACTACGGCGACATTTATCGCGGATCCCTGCTCGCAGGCCTGGGCGATTTGGGAAAAGACGGATTCAACATCATGGCCAGCCTGACCTTCGACAAAAATGGTCGACTGCGTGGTAGCCAGCGCGACTTCCACAATGGCGTTCAACCTGGCCGCGGCCTGTCTCCGGATACGACCGGGACACCCTTTGCGAATATCGGTGTTGCGGGCGGCACAGCACTGTCCAGCAACATTGTTAGCTTGCCCGGCTTTCCGCCAGTGACCGGCAATTACAACCGGCTAAGCCTGTTGGGTTTGCAAGGCAAGTGCGATACGATCACAGACATGTCTGCCTACCGCGGCGATATCACCGGCTTTCCCCGCAACAATATGAGCTGCGCGTACGATTACGGTAAGCAGTGGAGCCTGATGCAACCGGTGGAACGAAACAATTTTGTATCGCGCGGCACCTGGGCCATTTCCAGCGACCATACGGTTTTTGCCGAACTCGTTGCGTCGCGCACAAAGTCGTCGCAGGAATATACGCCGATCCAGATTACCAACCAAAATTATCCTGCCTTTATCAACGACGCCGGCGGCAATCGGGTGCGTGCCCCTTATTATCAGGATCTGACCGGTATCGTCCCCGGCTTCAACAACACCTTGCCGGAACGCATACGTTGGCGCTGTGTTGAATGTGGACCACGGCAGCAGGATACAACCACCAAAGCGCAGCGAAGCTTGCTTGGTATCGAGGGCACGATTGGCGGCGGTGACTACAAGTTGGCTTACTCAAATGCCCAAAGTGAGGCCAATACGGTATTCGGTGATGGCAATATGTACGACCTCGCCATCAAGGCCGCGCTTGCCAGCGGCATCATCAACCCGTTCCTGTTGCCGGGTCAGAGTCAGACCCAGCAGGCAACCGACGCGATCAACGCCGCCAAAGCCAAGGGTGCCTCGTTGTTCGGTGGCAAGGCCAGTGTAGATCAATTAGATGGCAGTTTTTCCACAGAAGTCATGTCCTTGCCCGCCGGCCCACTTGCGGCCGCCCTGGGATTTGACGTACGCAAGGAAGAATTTCGTTTCAATAAAGATGACACAGTGAGACCCGTGATCAATGGTGCCCAGTCACC
>JBKJMK010000005.1:0-6658 GCA_046596005.1 Usitatibacteraceae bacterium
TTGAGGCACAGCTTCGCACCATCACAAGACGCCCCGCTCAACGCGGGGTTTCTTTTTTGACCATGTTGATTGACTTGCATCCAGTCGGATTCGTGTCACGTAAAATGCTGCCATGAGCACACTAATTCCACCGCGTAAGCCAGAGCCTCACGAATGCTGCGGCACTGGTTGCATTCCGTGTGTGATGGACATTTACGAAGAAGAACTCTACGAGTACGAGAAGGCGCTCAAACGTATGGATGCCGTTGGCGCAATTGAAAGTCCTAATCCGTCAGCAACGCCGGTAGTTCCGCAAGCGAGCTCAGCACCCGATCCGGTGTAACACCTAACGCTTCGACCGGTGCTGCCGCACGGTTGATCCAGAATGTGTTGAAGCCAAACGCCTTCGCACCCGCGGCATCCCAGCCGTTACTGGATACAAAACCAATATTTTCGCGATTGAGGCCCAATCGATCGCAGCCAAGCTGATAGACGCGTGGATCGGGTTTGAAAATTCCCACCTCATCAACGCTGATAACGGCGTCCAGCATTGCGTCCAGCTTGTTGCAGGTAACAACGGCATTGAGCATCCCGGCCGCGCCGTTAGACAGAATCGCGCACTTCACGGAGGGTTGTTGGCGGCGAAGTTGTTGAAGGGTCGGCAGCGTATCGTCGAACAGCGCTAATGTACGATACGCATTGTCCAGTTGCGCCAATACACTTTCCGAATAGGTAAGCCCGAGCGACTTGCAGGCGTACTGCAGACTCTCGCGCGTAACCTGGTTGAAATCAACGTAACGGTCCATCAGGCTCCGCAACCAGGAGTATTCAAGCTGTTTTGTACGCCACAATTGTGACAGCGCAGCACCTTTGCCGGGGAACAAGGCGTCGCAGGTCGCCATTACCGAGTGGACATTAAAAAGGGTGCCGTAGGCATCGAATACGAGGGCGTGGATTGGTCGGGACATTTTTATTGCTCGCTTGCGTAAATATGATCAGTACATTGATGCTGAACGCCATGCCCATCGCGGGGCGGTGGGCATGAGGGGCAGGGGTAGAATCGTATTCTGGCGCAAACCCGAAAAAACTGTGAACAACATCAACATACCCATGAAAAAATTCTCCTACGATTTCCCCTACCCATCCCAACGCATGCCGGTGATGGCAAAAAATATCGTCGCCACGTCGCAGCCACTCGCAGCCCAGGCGGGACTGACGATGTTGCAGCAGGGCGGCAATGCCGTTGATGCCGCGATCGCTGCCGCGATCACACTCACTGTCGTTGAGCCTACCAGCAATGGCATCGGCTCGGATGGCTTTGCGATTTTGTGGGATGGCCGGCAATTACATGGCCTCAACGCTTCGGGCCGCTCGCCCACCGGTTGGACAGCGGACTATTTTGCGCGCAAATACCCGGGCGCAACGTCAATCCCCCAGCGTGGCATTGATTCGATCACGATGCCAGGCGCGGTTTCGCAGTGGGTGACGCTATCGGAAAAATTCGGCAAGTTGCCGTTCGAGAAATTGTTTGTACCAGCGATTCGCTACGCACGTGAAGGCTTTCTTGTTTCACCGATTACGGCGGTTAGTTGGGCGCGACAAGCTGAAGTACTGAAAGATCAACCCGACTTCGTTCGCGACTTCATACCAGACGGCCGTGCACCGCGCGCGGGTGAGAAATGGATTTTGAGCGGACAGGCAGATTCACTCGAAGATATCGCCACCACGCATGGCAAGAGTTTCTATCAAGGTGCGCTGGCGCAGAAAATAGCTGCGCACGCCGCCAAGTTGGGCGGCGTGCTTTCAATGGGGGATCTTTCCGCACATGCTTGCGACTGGGTCGGCACGATCCATATGGATTACCGTCAGGTACGGCTGCATGAGATTCCGCCCAACGGTCAAGGCCTCGCTGCGCTCCTTGGCCTGGGTATACTCGAAAATTTTGATTTGGCATCGCACAAAGTTGACTCTGCGACAAGCGTACATCTGCAAATTGAGGCGATGAAGCTGGCCTTCGCAGATGCGGCGCGCTATATCGCGGATACGCGCTTCATGGATGTGCCGGTCACAGCACTGCTCGACAAGACCTATTTGAAATCGCGCGCCGCACTTATCAATTTGCAACGCGCCAGTGCGCCCACCTTTGGCATCCCGAAGCACGGCGGGACGGTCTACCTCACCGCAGCGGATGCAGACGGCATGATGGTGAGCCTGATTCAATCGAATTACATGGGCTTTGGTTCTGGCGTGGTGGTGCCGGGGACGGGGATTTCACTGCAAAATCGCGGCCATGGTTTTGTGCTCGACGCTGGACATCCGAATCAAGTCGCACCTGCCAAGCGGCCCTTTCAAACCATCATCCCCGGCTTTCTTACCGACCTCGCCAACAAACCGCTGATGAGCTTCGGCGTGATGGGCGGACACATGCAGGCGCAGGGACATATGCAGATGGTGGTACGCATTTGCGACGATGGTCAAAACCCGCAGTCTGCATCCGATGCCCCACGCTGGATCGTGAATCCGGACGGCACTGTCGGGCTTGAAGATGCGCTGAAAGCCAGTATCGGCGGGGCACTTGAAGGCATGGGGCACACGCTTGCGTCAGCGGAAGCGGTTAATTTTGCCTTCGGCGGCGCGCAACTGATTTGGCGACAAGGTGAAGACGGCTATATAGCGGGAAGTGATCATCGCAAGGATGGCGGGGCTGTAGGGTATTGAATTAACTTTCAACAGCAAACGCAATGGCAGGTTAAGCGAACCGCATTGTCCCGCCTGATACTGAAATATCACCGGTTGTCGGTTGGCACGAAATCTGTGAACTGCTTCGCAAGCCATATTTGCAACCGTCGGGTATATTCTTGCATCGACAAGAGCATAAGCCCGTAAAAGCGCTTGGCTTAAGCATGAACGGCGACCTTTATTTTGATCCTAGACTCCCGCACGCTGCTGATTGTGATGATTGCGACCTCGCTACTGCTGGCGATATCGCTGTTGGTCGCGGTTGGCCCGCGATTTCGCGATGGCTTGGGCAAGTGGACAGCATCCCTGTTGCTTCAATCGATGGTGTTTGCGCTGCTTGCTACGCGGGGCGTGTGGCCGGACGTAGCCACGGTGGTTTTGCCGAACGCGTGTTTGACGCTTGTTTTGACCTTGCAGATGGCAGCCATCCGGGAGTTTCATGGCAGGGCGACGAGCATCTGGTGGCACGTGTTGCCTGTGCTTGCAGTGGCGGGCATGTTCGTCTTTGTAATGAATGATTCCATTGTGCGCATCATTTTGCATGGCGTCGTGTTCGGGGTCGGGGCACTCGCATTGGCGGTCATGGTGCAACGTCTGAATCCCGAATCGCGCGGCTCGGCGCGCTGGCTCATGTTGGGCGGCTATCTGATCGGTGCCGCCACCCTGGGCTCACGCGCCGTTGTTAGCGTGGTGGATCCTGGTGCCATTCCGAGCTTCCTCGGACCGAGCGCGTTCCAGGGTATCAATTTTCTTTTCGTTCTCGCTGTCATCCTTGTGACTTCGGTCGGTTTTTTACTGTTGCACAAGGAACGTAGCGAGGAAGCCGCCCAAAAGCTGGCCCTTATCGATCCCCTCACAGGTGCGTTCAATCGGCGGACATTTCTTGAGTTGGCCGAAAAAGAAATCGCCAGAACACGCCGCGCTCGAGGATCGCTTTCACTGATCATGCTCGATCTGGATCATTTCAAACAGATGAATGATCGCAACGGACACCTTGCTGGAGACGAAGTGCTCAAGGGTGTCGTTGCGATCACACTGACATGTCTCCGCAAGGAAGATTTTCTGGTGCGCTACGGCGGCGAGGAATTCTGTATTTTGTTGCCCAGCGTGGCGATTGATCGCGCGGCCGTGATGGCGGAGCGCATACGCGAGGCCGTTGAGCAAGCTCATTTTTCGTTCAAAGGGCGCGCACTTTCGGTAACCATAAGTATTGGTGTAACGACGCTGTCGATGGAGGGCAATGAAAACGTCGATACGGTCGTCAACCGCGCCGACGAGGCGCTCTATGCGGCGAAGAAGGCTGGTCGCAATCGGGTTGTCGCCTTTCCGGCAAACACGACGCTTGCGATGCTGATGATGAGTCAGCGTTAATTCTTCACCCGGCGAGCCGCACTGATCTACCACGCATTTAAATCGCGGTTCTTCCCGCCAAGGCGGAAAGAACCGTTCAGTCCGGGTAAATTTCGATCTCCTGCAACGCTACTTCTTCCAGACAGAATATGCGTCAGAAAGCCCGTCCATGCATGTGTGCTGTCCATTTATCGGCTCATCATGCCACCGTGATCACCGCTCGTTCGCAGGTAGAATCCTGTCTCTGCCCCCAATGAAATTGGATTTCATGCGTCGATCCCCGCTTCGTTTCAATTCCGCCCTGGTTTTGGTTGGCTTGTTCATCGCCCAACCGTTTTCGTATGCATCGGATAAGGCTCTGCCGGTGCCCGCCGTCGTCTCGGCCACAGCTGAGGCGATTTATCGCAATGCCAAGCCAAGGCTTTTGCAAATCCGCACCCTGCTCAATACCGCATCGCAAAAATCGTCGACTGGTTCGGGCTTTCTGGTCAGTGCGGATGGCCTCGCGATTACCAATTACCATGTGGTTTCGCAGCATGCACTTGAGCCGCAAACTTACCGGATGGAATATGTTTCGGCCGATGGCTCCACCGGCCTGTTGAAATTACTCGCCTTCGATGCGGTGAATGATTTGGCGTTGGTGCAACTCGATAAATCAGGCTGGCAAAATTTCGAGTTCGATGAGCGCGCATTGGCCGGGCGCCTGCCGCGTGGCGAAAGACTATTTAGTTTAGGCAATCCGCTTGATATCGGTTTTGCCGTGATGGAGGGCAACTACAGCGGACTCGTCGAGCGCAGCTACAATGATCGCATTCATCTTTCCGGGCCGATGAACCCGGGCATGAGCGGTGGGCCAACATTGACCACCGATTCGAAAATCGCCGGTATCAACGTCGCCAAGAGCGGCTGGGGTGCCGAACAGGTCAGCTTTCTGGTGCCGGCCAAATTCGCGACCGCGTTGATCAATAAGCCGCGGTTGGCCGAGCCACTCACCGGGAAAGCGGTGCGCGCAGAAATTAGCCGTCAACTCGGCGTCTGGCAATCGGCTTTGTACGACAAGATTGACAGCGTCGGGTTCAAGCCTGCCACTGGCGGCCCGTTTCTGCTGCCGGAGAGTAACGCCAATTTTTTTACTTGTTGGGCCACCACCAACGCCGACGAGAAACCGGCGCCACGAGCACGTGCTGATTCCACCAGTTGCAACATGCAAAACTGGTTATTCATTGCCGGCGATTTGTACACCGGTAATGTCAGCATCAAGCGCAGCCACTTCACCAATCTGCGTCTGAATAGCTTCCAGTTCGCCAATTTCGTCGCGAGCAGTTCAGCGATGGGCAGTGACCGCACGAATCAAAAGCGCATGACGCCGACCGCGTGCGTTGAAGACATTGCGCTGGCGGACGAGGTAGCTGGAAAGGCGCAATACCCTCGCGTACGCGTCGCCTGGTGCGCCAGTGCATATCGTGAATTTGACGGGCTGTTCAATGTGTCGTTCGTGGCTGTCGCGCCCGAACGCGATGGGCAGGCGGCCGCGATCACGGTGTTCATGAATGGCACCAATTACGAGAACGCAACCCGGCTTGCGCGACGTATCCTCGCTGAGTTCAAGGTGAAGTCATGAGTGCGCAGGCGGGTGAGCTCCTCAGTGACCAGATGTGGATTGAAGTCATTACCGGGGCCGGTGTCTTGCTTACGCGCCAGCGTATTCGGACCGACGTATTTTCTGTCGGCCGCGACTACAAAAACGATCTCATCGTCGATGATCCCTGCGTCTCGACAGCACATCTTCGTATTCAGCGCGAGCCCGATGGTGCGTGGTGGATTCACGATCTGGGGAGCGAAAACGGCACGGTCGATGTCGCGACCGGCACACGGGTAGATCGATTGCTGATCAATGAAGGCGCAACGCTTCGCATTGGCCATACGCAGATCGCTGTGCGCAGCGGCGCTTCGGCGGTACCGCCAACAGTGCGCATGATTGTGGGCGCAGCGGCTGGCACGCTGACCATGGCGGCGGCTGCGCCTGCACGCATCACCAACTACGCTGTTGCCGCCATGTTACTCGTCGGCGCAACATCAGCGTTGTCGATCTGGCTCAAACAGACCGGCGAGTCGAAGGTCGTGAATTACGTACTCGGCGTTTTTGTCCTGCCCTTGTTTGCACTGGGGTGGGCGCTGGCTTGGGCGCTGGTGACGCGCATCGTCTCCTCGCGCGGTCATTTCTTTCGCCATCTGCTAATCGTCGGTATCGCATTGCTCGCAACGGCCGTGATCGGTGCAGTCGTCAAATATGCCGACTATGCGTTCGCGCTTGTCAGCGCGAGCAAATGGGAGTCCGCTCTGGTCTGGGTAATCATGGGCGCTTTGCTCACGGCGCATCTGCGGGTGGTCACGCCGAACCGTCGCCGCTTTATCGGCGCGATTGTAGGTACGTTAATCATCGCCGCAATCGCCATGGATATCGTTCTTAAAGAAGAGCGACAGCGTTTACAGCCCCCGCAGGTTGTTACGTCGCTACTGCCTTCGTATCTACCGACCAAGCCGCCGGTGCCGGCGACGACACTGTTCGAGACGATCAGCGCACTAAAGC
>JBKJMK010000042.1:0-9633 GCA_046596005.1 Usitatibacteraceae bacterium
AACAACAGGTATACAAGACCCGCGCTGAGAAGCGTATTTGCCGCCGCTTCAAGCGGATGTTTGTAAAACGCTGTCAGCGTCTCCAGCCGGCCAGGGCTGTGGTGTAGCTGATGAAAAGTTCGCCAGAGAAATCCACATTCGTGACGTGCACGATGCCACCAGTAAAAGAAAAAACTCGCCGCGAGGTACGCCATTGATCCGCCGATGAGCGGGTGGTATGTACTCCAGTCCAGGATCGAGGGCAGCTCCCACCAGTGCCTGACGATCATGCCAATCAGCAACACAACGCACAGCTCTAATGCCGCAAGAAACAGCACGCGACATTCCCACTCTGATCGACCCGGTTGTATCCAGCCAGGTCGAAAACGCTCGACCAGAAGACATGCACCAAACACGGTCAGCAATGTGGCAATCATGGCAGTTCCAGTCTCATCACCAAATATTTCGACATAACGGATAAATTGTTTACTGCGTTTTCAAGTAATTCATCACCGCCATCAGTGATTCCTTCACCTGCTTCTTGTTCAACCAAAAGTAAACCTCCTTGCCGATTTTCTCGCTGTCCAGCACCCCTGCTTCACGCAGGATTTTCAAATGATGCGAAACCGCCGACCGCGAGAGCGTGGAAACATCGACGATCTGCCCTACATTCAAGCGTTCGCCGGGTTCGAATGTGAGCAGGATGCGCTGACGGTGTTCATCACCCAGGGCCGTGAAAATCCGTGAAATGTTCTTCCAAGGTGCGGGTATGACTTTCGTGTAATTTTTATTCATAACCATATTCTTGGTTATATAGTTATGTTTGTCAAGCCCCATTTTCTAACCTGTAAAACATTGCCGCACGCATCCGCCACATTTCATGCGGGATCGCTACCATCACCCCGTGCTAAACTGAAAGCATCAAAAATGTGCTGAAAACGCACAAAAAAGCCATAAAAACTGAGTCTGGAGATCGCATGCAATCGCAAGATGACCTCAAAGCGGCCGCGCTCGAATATCACCGCTATCCGGTCCCCGGCAAAATAGAAATTGCCGCCACCAAACCGCTTGCCACCCAGCGCGATTTAGCTCTTGCCTACACGCCCGGCGTCGCGAAGGTCTGTGAGGCCATCGTGGAAAACCCCGCGGAAGCCCGCAACCTCACCGCGCGGGGCAATCTGGTTGGGGTCATTACCAATGGCACCGCCGTGCTGGGCTTGGGCGCCATTGGCCCGCTAGCCGCGAAACCGGTCATGGAAGGCAAGGCAGTACTGTTCAAAAAATTCGCCGGTATCGATGTTTTTGATATCGAAGTGAATGAGCGTGATCCCGACAGGCTGGTCGATATCATCGCCGCACTCGAACCAACCTTCGGCGGCATTAATCTCGAGGACATCAAGGCCCCTGAGTGCTTTTATGTTGAAAAGAAGTTACGCGAGCGAATGAAAATTCCGGTTTTTCACGATGATCAGCACGGCACCGCAATTATTGTGGGTGCGGCCATCGTTAACGGACTCAAAGTGGTCGGCAAAGACATTAGCCAGGTCAAATTGGTCGCATCCGGCGCGGGCGCGGCAGCGCTGGCGTGCCTCGACATGCTGGTGGCGCTCGGCATGAAAATGTCACACATCTGGGTGACCGATATTGCCGGCGTCGTCTATCGTGGTCGCAAGGAAGAGATGGACCCGAACAAGGATCGCTATGCAAAGGACACCCCCGCGCGGACCCTGGGTGAGGTGATCGATGGCGCTGACGTATTCCTTGGTCTTTCCGCTGGCGGCGTGTTGAAGCCGGAGATGGTAAAAAGGATGGGTAGCAAGCCGCTGATCCTGGCGCTCGCCAATCCAACGCCTGAAATCCTGCCGGAAGAAATTCGTTCGGTACGCGACGATGCCGTGATCGCAACCGGACGTTCCGACTACCCCAACCAGGTAAATAATGTTCTATGTTTTCCGTTCATTTTCCGTGGCGCACTCGATGTCGGTGCCACCAGCATCAATGAATCGATGAAGCTCGCTGCGGTTCACGCGATTGCCGAATTGGCGCAGGCGGAGCAGTCCGACATTGTGGCGATGGCTTATGGCGAGACTGCCGCGGGTTTTGGCAAGGATTACCTGATTCCAAAACCATTCGACCCACGCCTGATTGCCAAAGTCGCGCCTGCTGTGGCACGAGCGGCCATGGAAAGCGGCGTTGCCACCAGTCCGATCACCGATTGGGATGCGTACATGCAGCGGTTGGACCAGTTCGTATACCACTCCGGCCTGATCATGAAGCACGTATTCGCCAAGGCCAAGCAGAGCCCGAAACGCATTGTCTACGCAGAGGGCGAGGAAGAGCGCGTTCTGCGCGCGGTGCAAATCGTGGTTGATGAAAAGCTGGCGCGGCCAATTCTGCTGGGACGTCCATTGGTTCTCGCGAAACGAATTGAGAAGTTTGGGCTGCGGCTCGAATTGGATAAAGACGTCGATGTCGTCAATCCGGAATGGGACGAACGCTATCGGGATTATTGGCAGGAATACTACAAGCTCACCGCACGACGCGGTGTCTCTGAAACCTATGCCAAGATCGAAATGCGCAGGCGCCTCACACTGATTGGCGCAATGATGATGCACAAAGGCGAGGCCGACGGCATGGTCTGCGGCACCTTTGGTACGCACGACCTGCATCTTCATTACGTGGATCAGGTGATTGGCCGTCGCAAGGGCATCAACAATTACTACGCCATGAATGTGTTGATGCTGCCGACGCGCACCATTTTCATTTGCGACACCTACGTGAATCACGATCCCACGCCCGCACAAATTGCCGAGATGACATTGCTCGCCGCCGAAGAGATCAGGCGATTCGGTGTGGTGCCAAAGGCCGCGTTGCTTTCGCACTCAAGCTTCGGCACTTCCGATGCACCTTCAGCGGTAAAAATGCGCATCGCGCTGGGATTGATCAACCAGCATGCACCGGACCTGGAAATCGAGGGCGAGATGCATGGTGACGCCGCGCTTTCCGAAGCCGTGCGGCGTGCCAGTTTCCCCGGGTCACGCCTGAAGGGCGAGGCAAATTTGCTGATCATGCCAACGCTTGACGCTGCCAATATTGCGTTCAATCTGCTAAAAACGGCGTCCGGCGGCGGTATTACCATCGGCCCGATTCTATTGGGTAGCGCGATGCCGGTGCATATTGTCACGCCAACCGCGACGGTGAGGCGCATTGTGAACATGACGGCACTTGCGGTCGTGGATGCACAAGCCTTACGGCGCTAATCCTGAGACACTAACGATGGTATCCGACCGCTTCGATCATTTATTTTTCTGCCCGCGTGATTTTGATGCATCGCGAAAATTCTACGTCGAGCTGCTCGGCTGGCAGGTCATGAACGAATGGACTGACAACCACGGAAAAAAAGGTGTCCTCCTTAGTGGAGGCGGCGTTAAGGTTGTACTTGCCCAGTCTCACGCCGAGGACGATCGAGATGAAGTTCACAATCGCGAAGCGCCGCATTCCGCCACCCTGCATCTGGATATCCACGACGCCGACAAGCGCTTCGCGCAAATTCCAGGTGGTGATCATATTGTCCAGCCACCGCAGAACAACCACTGGGGTACGCGCTGGTTCGTCGTGCGCGATCCCGATGGCAATCTCATTGCCTTTAATGAAATGCGACAAAAATCTTGAACTCGGGACGTTTTGCCTCTCCTAAACCGCTCCTGGCGGGCGGAACAATTGGCCTCTTTGCGCCATCTGGTGTTGTCAACTTGCCACGCATGCGTGCCGCGATTGATGCACTCACCGCGCGCGGGTACGACGTTGTCAACGCACCCGACACTGACAAGCAATGGCGTTACTTCGCCGGCTCCGACGAGGCACGTCTCGGATCTTTCCACACGATGCTTGCTGACCCTGCGGTTGATGCGATGATGATGGTGCGAGGCGGCTATGGATGGTCGCGACTGCTGCACCGCATCGATTGGCACGCTGTGGCGGCGAGCGCCAAAACGTTTGTCGGTTTCAGCGATTTCACGGCTTTCAACCTCGCCGCATTAGCGCAGGCCAATCTCGTCACGTTCGCGGGTCCCGGTGCCGCGACCGATTTTGGCGGCGGTGAGGATTCGCCAGAAACGCAGGCCGACCACGCTTTCATGGAAGCACATTGCTGGCCCGCTTTGGCCGGAGAGCCCGTCAGTGCCGGACCATTCGACGATAGCTTCACTTACCGCCCCCGCACCATCAGCGGCACGCTGTGGGGAAGCAATCTTTCACTGCTCACCCATCTTGTCGGCACGCCCTACTTGCCGAACATTGATGGCGGCATCCTGTATCTGGAGGAAATTGGCGAGGCACCTTATGCCGTCGAGCGCATGCTCCTGCAACTTTTTCACGCGGGCATTTTGCAAAAACAAAAGGCACTGATCCTCGCGGATTTTTCTGATTGCACACCCGAACCCGATCGCTTTCCTTACGCGATGGCGCACGTAGTGGAAACCATGCGCGAGCTACTGCCAATTCCAGTGCTGACTGGATTGCCGTTTGGCCACGTGGCAAAAAAGCTCACCTTGCCCTACGGCGCGGTCGCTACCTTGGGTATTGCACCGGGTTCGTTCACGTTAAGCTATTAGCGTGTTTGTAACGACGCTCGGTACCGCACTTGGCCTCGCGATGGACGCCGTCGCCGTGGCCATTGCCAGCGGACTTTCAGTCAAGCTGCTGAGGTGGCAGGACGCATTGAAAATGGCTGTGTTTTTCGGTGTATTTCAGGCGGTGATGCCATTGGGTGGTTATTTGCTTGGCGCGCTGTTCGCCGACACGCTTGCCGCTTACGACCACTGGATCGCATTCACACTTCTTAGCGCACTGGGAATCAAACTGATTCTCGAGTCCAGAAATGCTGGCGAAAAAAAAGTCGCCTCGCCTTTCCGCACCAACAAGCTTCTGGTTCTCGCTATTGCAACCAGCCTCGACGCGTTCGCGGTCGGCATCAGTTTTTCGTTGCTGGAAATAAGTCTTGTGGAAACGGTAAGCGTCATTGGCATGGTGACATTCCTGCTGTGCCTGCCTGCCGTTTGGTTCGGCGCGCGGCTGGGAAAATCGATGGCCAAGCGGGCGGAGATTTTCGGGGGTATCGTATTGATACTGATCGGCAGCAAAATTTTGATTGAACACTTGATAGGCGGAATATGAGCGTGCAACCCCCGGGCTTGAGAACTGAATATCGCGCCTGCAATCTCTGCGAGGCAATCTGCGGCCTCGAGTTCAAGATTGATGGCAACACAATCGTTTCCATTCGCGGCGACGATGCCGACCCATTCAGTCGCGGCCACATTTGTCCGAAAGCGGTTGCGCTCAAAGATATCCACGAAGACCCAGACCGTTTGCGCAAACCGATGAAACGCACCGGTACCAGTTGGCAGGAAATCAGCTGGGATGAAGCCTTTGAACTTGCGGCTGAACGCATATCAGCATTGATCGGGAAACACGGCAATAACGCGACAGCCTTCTACGCCGGTAATCCGTCCGTGCATAATCTTGGACACCTGTTGGGTATCCAGCAGTTGGCCAGGCTTTTGAAGACCCGCAGCGCATTCAGCGCGTCGTCGGTTGATCAATTGCCGCAGCAGCTCACGTCGCTGCTAATGTTTGGGCATCAATTTCTGATTCCCATTCCCGACATTGATCGCACCGGTTATTTTCTTATTCTCGGCGGCAACCCGATAGCGTCAAACGGAAGCATGATGACAGTTCCAGATGTGGCCAAGCGCCTCAAAGCGGTTCGCGCACGCGGCGGAAAAGTTGTTGTTATTGATCCGCGCCATACCGAGACGGCAGCGATCGCCAGCGAACATCACTTTATCCGGCCCGGCACCGATGCCGCATTGCTGATGGCAATGCTCAACGTCATTCGCAGCGAGGGCCTGATGAAACCGAACCCGTCGCTGCCGTTGAAAAATCTCGATCAGGCACTCGATGTTATTGCCCATGTGACAGCCGAGGTCGCGGCAGCATCGACTGGCATCGCCGCCGATGAGATAAAACGTATCGCCCGCGACTTCGCCGCATCCCCCACCGCGATAGCCTACGGCCGCATCGGCGCCTGTCTTCAGCCCTTCGGTACCGTCGCACAATGGCTGGTACAGTTGCTCAATATCGTCACCGGTAACCTGGATCGTGAAGGCGGCACCATGCCGACCAATCCGGTCATCCCAATTACCGGACCCGGTACCCGCCCCGGCCATTATGCGCAATGGAAATCCCGCGTCAGCGGCCTGCCGGAATCCGGCGGCGAACTCCCTGTCGCCGCGCTCGCCGAAGAAATTCTCACTCCCGGTGAGGGGCAGATTCGCGGTCTCATTACCATCTGTGGCAATCCGGTATTGTCGACACCGAATGGCCGGCAATTGGATAGCGCTTTCGAATCGCTCGAGTTCATGATGTCCATCGACATCTACCTGAACGAAACAACACGTCACGCAGACCTGATCCTGCCACCCACCTCGGCGCTCAATCACGATCACTACGATCTCATCTTCAACGCCTTCGGGGTACGCAACGTGACGCGCTATAACAGCGGCTTGTGGGCGCGGCCCGAAGATGAACGCTATGACTGGGAAATTTTCTCCGGCATTGGGTCAAGACTGGCCGCCAAACTTGGCCGCGAATTCACGGCGATGCCCGAGTTGCAGCACATCATCGCAGGCATGCTGAAAAAAAGCGGTAATCGCGAAGGCACAACCGTCGAATCATTGAAGGCCGTACCGCACGGCATCGATTTGGGTGCATTGAAGCCCTCAATGTCGTCGCGCATCGAAACACCTGACAAGCAGATCGACTGTGCGCCCGCACCGATGTTGGCCGACATGGCGAGGTTCAATCGCAAACTGCTTAACACCGCGCCAATGAGTCTGCATCTCATCGGTCGCCGCCACGTGCGCAGCAATAATTCCTGGATGCATAACTATCATCGTCTGGTGAAGGGCAAAGTCCGCAATCAATTGCTGATGCATCCCGATGATCTCGCATCGCGCGGATTGAAGAGCGGACAGATTGTCGAACTAACGTCCCGCGTCGGCAAGCTAACGCTGCCCGTCGAAGCCACCACCGAGGTGATGCTTGGCGTGGTTTGCCTGCCGCACGGCTGGGGACATGATCGCAAAGGTGCGCGCCTCGGCATTGCAAACGCGCATGCCGGCACGAGTTATAACGACATCAGCGACGAAAAATATCTGGATGCGATCTCGGGGAATGCGGCGTTGAATGGAATTGCAGTAGAAGTGCGCGCGGTTGGCTAGACACTGGCGTTGGCGCATATTTTAGCCATTTGCGGTTTGCAAGCCTCGCCAACGCCGGAGTTCTCCAGGGAAATCCCTTATTAACTCGCGGCATCCTCGCAGGCTACATCCAGCCGCGACCGGATGCCATGCGTTGCTCGACAACAGCCGCAGGCTCCGGTCTTGCAAAGTAGTAGCCCTGCGCCTCCTGACATCCGCACGCTGCCAGAAAATCAAGCTGTTCGCGTGTTTCCACTCCTTCTGCGATCACCCGCATCTGTAGACTCTGCGCCAGATTGACAATCGCGCGCACGATGGCGGCATCATCCGGATCGACGCCGATATCGCGCACGAAGGAATGATCTATCTTCAGATTGTCGACATGGAAACGTTTCAAATAGGCAAGACTCGAGAATCCGGTGCCGAAATCATCAATTGAAAGCTTGACGCCAAGTCGCTTCAACTGCGCGAACACGTTCATGGTTTCATCGGTATTGGCCATCAGGATACTTTCAGTAATTTCGAGATCGAGCTGCTCGGAACGCAACCCCGATTCGTCGAGCGCCTGTTTGACCCTTTCTGACAACTTGCTATCCGTAAATTGTCGCGCGGAAAGATTCACTGCCATCGACTCAACCGGGAAGCCCGCCTCCCGCCAGCGCTTCATCTGCTGGCAGGCCTCTTGAATTACCCACTCGCCAATCGGCACGATGAGTCCGTTGTCTTCTGCGATCGGGATGAACGCGCCGGGCTCAATCAATCCGTCCGCGGGATGATTCCAGCGGAGCAGCGCTTCGTAGCCAATTGCAGTTCGCGAAATAAAATCGATGCGCGGCTGGTAATAAAGCTCCAGTTCACCTCGTGAAAGGGCGAGATGCACGTCGTTTTCAAGCTTGAGCCGCGCATGCAACGCAGCACTCATGGTCGCGGTATATAGCTGAACGTTGCGCCTTCCGTTCCCCTTGGCGTGATACATCGCCGCATCGGCGTAGCTCAGCAGTTTCGCCGGATCGTCACCGTCGTCCGGAAATACGCTGATGCCAATAGAAGGAGTGACGCGCAAGGTACGCTCACCGATGTCGCACGGTTCACTTAATTGCGTCAATAGTTTCGCCGCGATCAGCGAAATACTGGTTTCTTCTTGCGGGTGAGACAATACGATTACAAACTCGTCCCCGCCGACACGCGCGACCGTGTCGCTGCTACGCAATGCACCCGTCAGCCGCCTGGCGATTTCGCGCAGCACGTCATCTCCCACGGCATGCCCCAGCGTGTCGTTGATGTTCTTGAAACGGTCCAAATCCAGAAACATCACCGCCACCTGCCAGCCCTCCCGACGCGCATGCGCCAGTGCCTGCGCGAGTCGATCATGGAGCAAGCGACGGTTGGGTAAGCCGGTCAATGCATCGTGCAGCGAAAGGTGGTGCGCATGCTCCTGCGCGAGCTGACGGTCGTCCATCTCTACCTGAAGCCTGTCGTTGGCGCGTGCCAACTCTTCGGTACGCTCCTTCACCCGCAATTCCAGCTCTTCGTTCAACTGGCGCAGACGTTCAACCGCGTTTCGACGCTCCGTTACGTCTTCAATGATCCAGATTGTGCCGCCGGAAAGGAGATTTGCCAGATCCACGGGTCGTGCCTGAATGCGACACCAGCACATTGTCCCGTCTTGCCGTTTCATGCGACGCTCAAGCTCTACCGATTTACCCTGCGCGAGCAACGGGCCGACGACGCTGCCGACTTCAGCGTACTCTTCCGCCGAACCCCACACAACGATACCCGGCTGACCCACCAGACCGCCAGCGGACCATGCGAACAATTCTTCAAACGCCCGATTGGCGTGTTGGAACTGGCGGTCCTTTGTGAAGGCGATGCCGACGGATGCGTTGTTGAGGATTGCCTCGTACTTAAGTAGTGTCTGATGCTCGGACGCACCATCGCCGACCGGTGACGCTGCCAGCGGCGAGGTAATACCAGTATTGCGAGGAGTGGTGCTCATTTCGCGCTTATTGCGATGATTGCTCTTTGCCGACGCTAAAGTCAAAGACAAATAGTGCCAGAAATTTTTTTGCGTTGGCGCTAATTTACCGTGCGCCTGATCAATCCGTCAGTCTGGCCACTTGAATGAGGGCGAGATCTCAATAGGCACCTCAATGTCAGTCGTGTTGCAATACCTTACTTGCCTGAGGCGCAGTCTCGCCGCGCCGATATTAAATCACCAGCATGGATGCGGCTTCCAGGCAAAAAGTGTCTGAAGATGGCCGTCGGATGGCGATCTTCGTCCGGATGTGCCTGCGCAACATGCAGTCCCTGAACTTTCCGGCACGGCAATTGACAAAGATCAAATACCTTCAGCAAAGATCCGCTAGCATTCGTGGGTCAGCTCCGCCCACAAAAG
>JBKJMK010000098.1:0-18888 GCA_046596005.1 Usitatibacteraceae bacterium
CAGGCCAATCAAGATGCGGTTTCAATAAATCAATGCAGGCCCACTCGCACAGCGCAACCAGGTAACCGGTGGCAAACACGCGTGGCATTATTTGAAAATCAGCGGCCTCGGTATATATGTGTGGGACCGTTTTGTTTTCAGGCACCTTGAACGGGAAAGTGTGGGTGATGCCGGGCTGCAGAGAGGATTTCATGCTGCCAGTGATGTCCTTACGCGGGTTTTTTGTGTGGGCATTTGGGCTTGATGCAGTCCGCGTACAGATACAACGAGTGGTCGTGGATATTGAAGCCCCTGTCCTTGGCAATTTTTTGCTGGCGTTTTTCAATCTCCGCGTCGAAAAACTCCTCAACGCGGCCGCATTGCATGCACACCAGGTGATCGTGATGGCTACCTTCGTTCAGCTCAAAGACTGCCTTGCCGCTGTCAAAGTGATGCCGCACCAATAGTCCAGCCTGCTCAAATTGCGTCAGTACGCGATAGACGGTGGCCAGGCCGATGTCTGCGTTCTCGGTCAGTAGTAGTTTGTAGACATCCTCCGCCGACATGTGGCGCTGGGCGGAATTCTGAAACAGGTCCAGTACTTTCAGTCGAGGAAAAGTGGCTTTGAGGCCAATGTTTCGCAGTTCTTTTGATTCGGTCATGACGATCTCTTGTTGGATACGTTCATCATATGCTGTTTTATGTGCAGGTGGCGCTGATCGCCGCGCGGGTTTCGGCGGTGTGGTGTCGGCTATAATGTGTGGCTAATTCGTTTTGAAAGTCCGTTATGCGCTTTACCCGTTTTGCTGTCGGCGTTGCCGCTGGCGTTGTGACCGTGCTGATCCAGGGTTGCGCTGGATTTGGCGTACATCGCATCGATATCCAGCAAGGAAACCTCGTCACGCAGGAACAGCTTGCCAAAGTCAAACCCGGCATGAGTCGGCTTGATGTACGCAATGCACTCGGCACGCCGCTGTTGCAAGATGTTTTTAATGGTAATCGCTGGGATTACTATTTCAGTCTCGACCAAAGCACCAAGTACGGCCCCTTTGGTCGCGACAAGCAGCAGTACAAGGTGGCGATCATGTTTGAAAATGACAAGGTTGCAACGATCAGCGGGCAAGCGTCCGCCGTTGAGATTCTCACCGGCGGCGGCGAGAAGCGCCAATTGCCCAACACCTTGCCGCCCGGCGCACCGCCTCCAAAACAGTAGGCTCTCATGTCAGGTCAGGCAGCACTGCGAATCGCGATTGCCGGCGCTGGCGGCCGTATGGGACGGGCGTTGCTTGATGCGTCCAGCTCATTGCCAAACGCAAGGATCTGCGGTGTTCTTGAACACACCGGCAGCCAGTTGCTTGGGCACGATGCCGGTGAACTTTCCACCAATGCTGCCGGTGTTGTCATCAGCGCGGATATTGACGGCGCACTGGCGAAAGCCAATATCCTCATTGATTTCACGCGGCCCGAAGGGACGCTGCGCCATATTGCGGCATGCCGGAAACACGGTGTGAATCTGGTGATTGGCACCACCGGGTTTTCAGCGGAGGAAAAAAAGCAGATCGAGGCGGCATCAACGGACATCGCAATCGTTTTCGCACCGAACATGAGTGTTGGTGTAAACGTAATGTTCAAACTTGTCGCGCTCGCGACCAAAGCCTTGCACGAACAGTACGACATCGAAATCATCGAGACGCATCACAACATGAAGGTCGATGCGCCTTCAGGAACTGCGTTGCAACTGGGTAAAATCGCAGCGGAGGCTATTGGCAAGCCGCTGGAGGAAATTGGCGTTTTTGAGCGGCACGGCGTTGTTGGTGAGCGAAAGCCCGGCAGCATCGGTTTTTCAGCTATTCGCGGTGGTGACATCATCGGCGATCATACAATTATGTTTGCCGGTACCGGGGAGCGCATTGAAATCAGCCACAAATCGTCGTCGCGTACCAACTATGCACAGGGTGCGATGCGGGCCGCCGTGTTTCTTGCGGACAAAAAGAGCGGGCTCTACGATATGTCGGATGTGCTTGGGCTCAAGTAGGGGTAAATGCAATTCCGGTTTGCTCAAACGAACGCAATGACGTAAAATACACTCTTAATCGCGAGAGCTTTTAAGCAAAGAGCGCGGGAAAGTGCCGACATCGGTCTTTCCCGTTTTTTATGCGCGTCGCGCGGGCATTTCTTCTAGTTTTTTTCCGGAGTTCGCTTGCATTCCCCCGCCCATTCCCGCCCTGCTGTCCTTGTGCTTGCCGATGGTGCCATCTTCAAGGGCACATCCATTGGCGCAGATGGCCACACGGCCGGCGAAGTGGTTTTCAATACTGCAATGACCGGCTACCAGGAAATCCTGACCGATCCGTCCTACAAAGGGCAGATCGTCACGCTGACCTATCCGCATATTGGCAATACCGGCACCAATACCGAGGACGTGGAGTCCGACAAGTGTTATGCAGCAGGCCTGATCATTCGTGATCTTCCAACTCTGGCATCCAATTGGCGCATGCAAGAGACACTGCCCGCCTATCTGCAGCGCAACAGCGTGGTTTCGATAGCCAACATCGACACGCGACGACTCACGCGCCTCATTCGCGAGAAAGGCGCGCAGAACGGCTGTATTCTGGTCGGCTCGCATGATGCTGCTGCGATTGCTACTGCGCTTGGTCATGCGAAAACCACACCGAGTATGGCGGGCCTGGATTTGGCAAAGGTAGTGAGCTGCAAAAAACCGTACTCATGGAACGCAACAACGTGGGCGCTTGGTGCCGGTTACGGCCAACTTGAAAATACGAAGTTTCATGTTGTTGCCTACGATTACGGTGTGAAGCACAACATCCTTCGCATGCTTGCCGAGCGTGGTTGCCGCATTACCGTGTTACCGGCAGACGCCACGGCACAAGCGGCGATAGCATTAAAACCGGACGGTGTATTCCTTTCCAATGGGCCGGGTGATCCCGAGCCTTGCGATTACGCGATTGCCGCGATTGCCGACATTATCCGCAACGATATTCCTGTTTTCGGAATTTGCCTTGGTCACCAGTTGCTTGCACTTGCATCCGGCGCCAAGACAATGAAGATGAAATTCGGCCATCACGGCGCCAACCATCCTGTGCAGGACCTGGCGACAAAAAAGGTCTTTATCACCAGCCAGAATCACGGTTTTGCTGTGGATGAAACCACTTTGCCCGACAATGTTTGGGTCACGCACAAGTCGCTATTTGATGGTACCTGCCAGGGCATTGAGCGAACCGACAAGCAGGCATTCAGTTTTCAGGGACACCCAGAGGCGAGCCCAGGCCCGCATGAGGTCGGCTATTTATTTGATCGCTTCGTAAAAATGATGGAGACGAAGCGTGGCTAAACGCACCGACATCAAATCCATTCTCATCATCGGCTCCGGCCCGATTGTCATCGGCCAAGCCTGTGAATTCGATTATTCCGGTGCGCAAGCCTGCAAGGCACTGCGCGATGAGGGCTTTAAGGTCATCCTGATTAATTCCAATCCGGCAACGATCATGACCGACCCGAACATGGCGGACGTGACGTATATCGAGCCGATTACATGGAAGATCGTTGAAAAAATCATCGAGAAAGAGCGTCCCGATGCGTTGCTGCCGACAATGGGCGGGCAGACCGCGTTGAACTGCGCGCTGGATCTTGCCAGGCACGGGGTGCTGGAAAAATACGGCGTTGAAATGATCGGTGCTTCCAAGGAGGCCATCGACAAAGCCGAGGACCGTGAAAAATTCAAGCATGCGATGACCAGGATTGGCTTGAGCTCTGCCCGTTCGATGATTGCGCACTCAATGGAAGAAGCATTGCAGGTACAGGCTGCGATTGGCTTTCCGGCAATCATCCGCCCCAGCTTTACGATGGGCGGCTCCGGCGGCGGTATTGCTTATAACCGCGATGAATTTGTCGAAATCTGCGAGCGCGGGTTGGAAGCTTCACCGACGAAAGAGTTACTGATCGAGGAATCATTGTTGGGTTGGAAAGAATTCGAGATGGAAGTCGTTCGCGACAAGAATGACAACTGCATCATCATCTGTGCCATCGAAAATCTTGATCCGATGGGCGTTCATACCGGTGACTCGATCACGGTAGCACCGGCGCAGACGCTGACCGACAAGGAATACCAGATCATGCGCAACGCCTCGATCGCGGTTTTGCGAGAGATCGGCGTTGAAACCGGTGGATCAAATGTGCAGTTTGCGGTGAATCCGAAAGACGGCCGCATGCTGGTGATCGAAATGAATCCGCGCGTGTCGCGTTCCTCGGCGTTGGCCTCGAAAGCGACGGGTTTCCCGATTGCAAAGATTGCGGCAAAGCTCGCGGTGGGCTACACGCTCGATGAATTGAAGAATGACATCACCGGAGGTGCCACACCGGCATCGTTTGAGCCGTCGATCGACTACGTGGTCACCAAGGTGCCAAGATTTGCCTTCGAAAAATTCCCGCAGGCTGATGATCGCCTGACGACGCAGATGAAGAGCGTCGGCGAAGTGATGGCCATCGGCCGCAATTTTCAGGAGTCGTTGCAAAAAGCGTTGCGCGGGCTGGAAACTGGCGTCGATGGTTTTAATTTGAAGACAGTTGATCCGGAAAAAATTGGCGATGAGCTGGCGTATCCGCGTGGCGAGCGCCTGTGGTATGTGGCCGATGCATTCGGCATCGGCATGTCCTTGGAAGATATCCACGGTTACACGAAAATTGATCCGTGGTTTCTGGCGCAGATTAAAGAGCTGGTTGATCGCGAACTGGCGATCGAGAAAAAAACGCTGGAACAAATCGACGCGATTGAGATGCGTGAAATCAAGCGCATGGGTTTCTCGGATCGCCGCCTGGCGCACCTCTTGAAGCGAAAAGAGGCTGAAGTCCGCGCCAGACGCCATTCTTTCAATATTCGCCCGGTCTACAAGCGCGTCGATACCTGTGCTGCCGAGTTTTCAACATCCACCGCGTATATGTACTCGAGCTACGACGAAGAGTGCGAATCGCGCCCAACCAACAACAAAAAAATCATGATTCTCGGCGGTGGGCCAAACCGCATCGGGCAGGGCATTGAATTCGACTATTGTTGCGTGCATGCGGCGCTGGCGCTGCGCGAAGACGGCTATGAAACCATCATGGTCAATTGCAACCCGGAAACGGTATCGACCGACTACGACATCAGTGATCGCCTTTATTTTGAGCCGCTGACACTCGAAGACGTTTTGGAAATTGTAGACCTGGAAAAGCCGGTCGGTGTGATTGTGCAGTTTGGCGGACAGACACCGTTGAAGCTGGCGCGCGCGCTGGAAGCCAATGGCGTGCCGATCATCGGCACCACGCCGGATATGATCGACATGGCAGAGGATCGCGAACGCTTCCAGAAGCTGATTCACGATTTAGGATTGCTGCAGCCGCCCAATCGCACCGCGCGCACCAACGAGGAAGCCATCATCAAGGCGCGTGAGATAGGCTATCCACTGGTGGTGCGTCCGAGCTACGTGTTGGGTGGCCGCGCGATGGAAATCATTCACGTCGAATCCGACCTGGAGCGCTATATGCGCGAAGCGGTGAAGGTGTCGAACGATTCGCCGGTGTTGCTGGACCGCTTTCTCAACGATGCCATCGAAGTTGACGTCGATGCGGTCAGCGATGGCGTTGAAGTAATGATCGGCGGCATCATGGAACATATCGAACAGGCAGGAGTGCATTCAGGAGACTCCGCCTGCTCGCTGCCGCCGTTTTCGCTCTCAGTTGAATTGCAGGACGAATTGCGCAAACAGACTGTCGCGATGGCGAAAGGACTTAACGTCGTCGGTCTCATGAACGTGCAATTCGCGATACAGGAACACGAAGGTGTGTCAAAAGTTTTTGTGCTCGAAGTAAACCCGCGTGCATCGCGCACCGTACCGTTTGTTTCCAAAGCGACCTCGCTGCCGCTGGCGATGATCGCGGCGCGTTGCATGGCCGGTCGTTCCCTGAAAGATCAAGGAATAAAAGGCGAAGTGATTCCGCCTTACTATTCGGTGAAAGAGGCGGTGTTTCCATTCATCAAATTTCCCGGCGTTGATACCATTCTAGGGCCCGAAATGAAATCGACCGGCGAAGTGATGGGCGTCGGCGTGACCTTCGCGGAAGCGTTTGTGAAATCGCAAATGGGTGCAGGCGTAAAGCTGCCCGTAACCGGACCGAATGCGGGCAACGCATTTCTGAGTGTGCGCAATGCCGACAAACCGAAGCTATTGGAAATCGCCAGAACGTTGCAGTTGCTTGGCTTTGGCCTTGTCGCCACTAAGGGAACGGCCGCGTTTCTCGCAAAAGAGGGCATCGAGGTGACGTTTGTGAACAAGGTTCTCGAAGGCCGGCCGCACATCGTCGACCTGGTAAAGAACCGCGAGATATCGCTCATCATTAATACTGTGGAAGAAGACAAACGTTCCATCCGCGATTCCTGGTCGATACGCAACGCCGCGCTCACGGGCCGCATTACCTACTACACCACCATCTCCGGTGCGCGCGCTGCGTGTGTCGGTATGCAGCATCTGGCGGAGTTGAAGGTCTACGATTTACAATCACTGCATCGGTCGCTCACGTTGCCGAAGTAGCCGTTTCGGTACTGCCACGGTGCAGGATGAATAATTTTTTGAGGGTTGAACAATGAGTAGTGTTGCCAAAGTTCCACTTACCGTGGCAGGCGCGGAAGCGTTGAGGACTGAACTGCAACGCCTGAAACACAAGGATCGCCCTGAAGTCATCCGGGCCATCTCCGAGGCACGTGCGCAGGGCGACCTTTCCGAGAACGCCGAGTACGATGCCGCGAAGGAGAAACAGAGCTTCGTCGAAGGTCGCATTCTGGATATAGAGGGCAAGCTATCGAGCGCGCAAATTATCAATACCGCGATGCTGGATGATGATGGACGCGTGGTGTTTGGCGTCACTGTCGACCTTGAGGAAACCGAGTCCGGCGAGAAAGTTTCTTACCAGATTGTCGGTGAAGATGAGGCCGATCTCAAGTTCGGCAAGATTTCGTTTACGTCACCGATTGCGCGCGCGCTGATCGGAAAATCCGCTGGTGATGCGGTGGAAGTTCGCGCGCCGGGTGGTATCAAAGAATATGAGATTGTTGGTGTGCGGTATATCTGATTAAGCTATCGTATGGGTGCGGAGAACGCCATTTGATGCGACGTTCCAGGCATAGTGCCGCTGGAAGGCTCGCCAGTACTGGAGTTTTTCCCCAACGTCGACACTAAGGTATCACCAGTGTAGCGCGCACATTAGTCGCAGAAACCTCCGCCGCCGTGATGGTGCCCGCCATGAAGCGCGATGAGGATTACTAAACGTGTTTTGGCGCCCATATCACCGGTCCGTTTGCAATGAAACTTCTATTTACCGGTTCATCAGGCCTTAAAGTCGCGTCGCGCGTGGTGTCAATCCTTGGGCATCACCATAGTGTCATTGGCATCGATGTGATTCCTTCGCCAACCACATCTGTCGTTGCGGACATCACGCACATCAAAGACTGGCGGCCATATTTGAAAGGCGTGGATGCGGTCGTTCATTTTGCCGCGTTGCATGCACCGCATCGTGAAACGCACTCGGTAGCTGAATTTCGCCGCACCAATGTAGAAGCAACCCGGCGATTGATGGATTCTGCTCGTGACGCTGGCGTTAAACGGTTTCTGCTCGCAAGTTCAACTTCGGTTTACGGCAAATCGATGCGCAGTAAATCATCGGCGGTGTGGGTGACTGAAGATTTACGGCCGGATGCCGAAGATATTTACGATGAAACAAAGTTGGCGGCCGAACAGCTTTGCAGCGATGCCTTCTCCGCGACGTTTATCACGGCGGCATTGCGATTTTCGCGCAGTTTCCCGGAAGCTGCACCATTGATGGCACTGTATCGTTTGTATCGCGGGGTCGATGCGCGCGACGTGGCACAGGCATTCAACTTAAGTCTGACTGCCGATTTCGCACAGTTCGAAGCGATCAATGTTTCCGCTGAGACACCGTTTCATGTGGAGGATTGCGTGCGACTTCGTGCCTTTCCTGCGGACGTGCTAAGGCAACGCGCGCCGGAACTCGTAGAGGAATTTTCCCGTCGAAAGTGGCCACTGCCGGACAGCATTGACCGCGTTTACGTGACTGAAAAAGCGAAGGCCCTGCTCGGTTACAGATCGCGATTTGGGTTTCGCGAGTTAATGGAAGAGCTAGGTACGCGCCTTACGTAATTTCGGCACCTTCTTCTTCGTAATCCCTGCCGCCTTGTTTTCCTCCTGACGCTTGGTTACTCGCGGCGTCCTGCGTTTGGTCGGTGGCAGTGCCGCCTTGGCACGCGCCGCTTCCAGTTCCGGGCTATGTCGCCATACGATGTAAATCTTCCCGATGTGCTGAACCGGCGCGGCAACGAGCGCATCGCAGATTTCCTCGAACCATTTGGCGCGCAGTTCGCGATCGTCGGTCGATGCGCGAATCTTGATCAATTCATGCGCTTTCAGGTTGCGATCAATTTCGCGAATGATCGTCGGCGTCAATCCATGATTGCCGATCATGACAACGGGGATGAGTGAATGCGCTTTCGCTTTGAGCGCTCGGCGCTCGATGGGGGATAATGTAATCTTCATAAACGAATTATACGGTTCATGGCCAGCGCCCGCCCTAAAAACAGTCGTGATTGGGTTCAACGACATCTTAGCGATCCTTACGTGAAGCGCGCGCAAGCGGATGGGTTCCGCTCGCGTTCTGTCTACAAGCTTACCGAGATCCACGCCAAGGAGAAATTGGTCAAGCCGGGTATGACGGTTGTCGATCTCGGTTCAGCGCCGGGTGGATGGTCGCAGTGGGGCGTGAAAGAGGTTGGCGCAACAGGAAAATTTGTTGCCATCGATTTGCTGGAAATGGAACCCATCGCTGGCGTACATTTTATCCAGGCAGATTTTTCGGAAAGTGCTGGATTAAACGCAGTCATTGAAGCCATCGGTGGCAATGAGGCAAAAGTTGACCTTGTGATTTCGGATATGGCACCCAATCTGACAGGGGTAGTGATTACCGATCAAGCGCGCTTGTTTACGCTTGGTGAGTTGGCGATGGAGTTTGCGGTCAAGTTCTTGAAACCAAATGGGGTTTTTCTGGTCAAGGTGTTTCAGGGGGTTGGATTCGAGCCTTACGTTAAGACACTTCGTGCACACTTCAAGCACGTTGCGGCAAAAAAACCTGATGCATCGAGAAGTGAAAGTCGTGAAACCTACCTGATGGCACGTGATCTGAAAACGCCATAAACAAGACTTATGTGCCTGAATCCAAACGACAAGATAGTTCGAATAGTGTAAAGTGTCTATCCCGAAATTGAATAGTCATTGTTGCTGTAATTTGAAATTTGAAGCGGTTCAAATCCAAGTGAAGCGACTTAGAACAAATTTGCAGTGAATTTAAAGGAACATGCGTGAACAACTGGGTAAAAAATATTGGTGTCTGGCTCGTCATCGGTATCGTATTGATGATGATTTTCATGCAGGTGTCGAATCGGGGTGGTACTCGCGCCGATCTCTCATATTCGAGCATGATGCAAGAAGCCAAGGCGGGTAATGTCGAGGCTGTCAAGCAGGAAGCGACCCGCACCCTCCGCGTGACCTTGCGCGATGGCAAGACTTATACGACATCCATTCCGGGCGGCGACGCTTTCATGTGGGACGACTTGCGCAAAGCCGGCGTCAAAATTGACGCCAAGCCCGAGGAAGAGCAATCGCTCCTGATGAGCATTTTCATTTCATGGTTCCCGATGTTGTTATTGATTGGTGTGTGGCTCTATTTCATGCGGCAAATGCAGGGCGGTGGCAAGGGCGGCGCGTTTTCGTTTGGCAAGAGCCGCGCGAAGATGCTCGATGAAGGTAATAATCTGGTCACGTTCGCCGATGTTGCAGGTTGCGATGAGGCGAAGGAAGAAGTCGCGGAACTCGTTGAGTTTCTGCGCGACCCATCAAAATTCCAAAAGCTCGGCGGGCGCATTCCGCGCGGCGTTTTGATGGTTGGCTCCCCCGGTACTGGCAAGACATTGCTGGCGCGCGCCATTGCCGGTGAGGCGAAAGTGCCGTTCTTTTCGATTTCCGGCTCTGATTTTGTCGAGATGTTTGTCGGTGTTGGTGCAGCGCGTGTGCGCGACATGTTCGAGCAGGCAAAGAAAAATGCGCCGTGCATTATCTTCATTGATGAAATCGACGCAGTTGGTCGTCAACGCGGCGCTGGCCTCGGCGGTGGTAACGATGAGCGCGAACAGACGCTGAACCAGATGCTGGTCGAGATGGATGGTTTTGAAGCGGCTGCCGGCGTGATTGTGATTGCTGCGACCAATCGCCCTGATGTGCTTGATCCTGCGCTGTTGCGTCCCGGTCGTTTTGATCGCCAAGTCGTAGTATCGCTGCCGGATATTCGTGGCCGCGAACAAATACTTAATGTACATATGCGCAAAGTGCCGATCGCACCTGATGTTGTGGCGGAAACAATCGCCCGCGGCACGCCTGGTTTCTCCGGTGCCGATCTCGCAAATCTTGTGAACGAGGCAGCCTTGTTTGCGGCTCGTGGCAATAAGCGCCTGGTCGAAATGGAAGATTTCGAGCGCGCCAAAGACAAGATCATGATGGGCACCGAGCGCCGCTCAATGGTCATGGACGAGGAAGAGAAAAAGAACACGGCTTACCATGAGTCCGGTCACGCCTTGCTTGGTTACATTCTTCCCAAGAGTGATCCGGTACACAAGGTCACAATCATCCCGCGTGGCCGCGCCCTTGGCGTGACGATCCAGTTGCCAGAACAGGATCGGTATGCGTACGACCGTCAGTATCTGCTATCGCGAATTGCCGTGCTGTTTGGCGGGCGCATCGCCGAAGAAGTATTCATGAACCAGATGACAACCGGTGCCTCGAACGACTTCGAACGCGCGACCCAACTTGCGCGCGATATGGTCACACGTTACGGTATGTCGGACGCGCTCGGTACGATGGTATACGCTGACAACGAAGGCGAAGTTTTCCTCGGTCGTTCGGTGACACGTCAGACCAATATGTCGGAAGAGACCATGCGCAAGGTCGACGCGGAAATTCGCAAGATCATCGATATGCAATACACGCTCGCACGCAAGCTAATCGAGGAAAACCGCGACAAGATTGAAGCGATGACGAAGGCATTGCTTGAGTTTGAAACCATCGATGCCGACCAGATCAAGGACATCATGGAGGGCCGTCCGCCGCGCCAGCCAAAGCTGAGCAGCAGGCCAATGCCGAAGCCCGGCAGTGGCGGTGGTAGCGGTGTGGCGCCTGAACCGCCCAAGGTAGAGCCTGCGACGGCAGAAAGTACGAATTAGACTCTTGAGGGTCGTAGCGTTTTTTGACGAGGCCAGGATAGACTCCTGGCCTTTGTTTTTTCGGCCATAGACTGCATTTTTTCTGAATCCCAAATGAATCTTCGCGCCGGAAAGTTTTTGCTTGATCTTTCACATCCGCTGGTGATGGGGATTGTCAATGTCACGCCAGATTCCTTTTCCGATGGCGGAAAATTCCTTGTTCGCAATAATGCGATTGCGCATGCACGCCGCTTGATCAATGATGGCGCTGACATTGTTGATATCGGCGGTGAATCCACGCGTCCCGGCGCTGCCGCGGCATCCCTGCAGGAAGAGTTGGATCGTGTAATGCCCGTGCTAGAGACAATGATTGCGGACGGATTTCCTGTATCGATTGACACACAAAAAACGCCAGTGATGGTTTCCGCGATCAATGCGGGTGCGGCGATGATCAATGATGTCAATGCACTGCTGTCAGATGGCGCTGTCAATGCGTGCGCAGCGTCGAATGTGGCGATATGCCTGATGCACAGGCAAGGCGCGCCCGCGACAATGCAAGCTGCGCCAAGTTACCAAGACGTGGTTGCAGAGGTAACCGCATTTCTCGCATTGCGGAGCAAAGCGTGCCTTGATGCGGGTATCGCGGTGGATCGCATCGTAATCGACCCGGGTTTTGGTTTTGGCAAAACGCCCGAACACAATTTCAAACTGCTGTGCGAGTTGAAATCACTTGTGGCACTCGGCTATCCAGTGCTGACCGGTTTTTCGCGCAAAGCATCGCTCGGCATCGTCACCGGCAGAGAAACGGATGACCGGCTTGCCGCAAGCATCGTGGCCGCTGTACTTTGCGCGCAAAACGGTGCGACAATTCTGCGTGTGCACGATGTGCGTGAAACAGTGGACGCACTCAAAGTACTAAAGGCCGCGAGTGAAGGTTCAGAATCCGTTCCCTGGAAATGAAGAATCCGCAATAACGCAAAAAATAAATAATATGACACGAAAATATTTTGGAACAGACGGCATTCGCGGACGCGTCGGTGATGCGCCCATCACACCCGATTTCGCGCTAAGGTTGGGCTTCGCCGCCGGTCGTGCGCTCGCCCATGGTCACGCCGAAGCCAACGGTGATTCACGGCCGGCAGTGCTGATCGGCAAAGACACGCGCATCTCCGGCTACATGCTGGAAAGCGCCCTGGAAGCGGGGCTCACCGCATCGGGCTGTGATGTCCTGCTGGTCGGGCCGATGCCAACGCCGGGAGTGGCTTATCTTACGCGCGGCCTCAGGCTCTCGGCCGGCATCATGATTTCCGCTTCGCACAACCCGTTCGATGACAACGGCATAAAATTCTTCTCTGGCGATGGCTCTAAACTCGACGACGCAGTTGAATTGTCCATTGAAGCAGAGCTCGAGAAACCGCTGCAGTCACTGCGTTCGATTTCACTCGGCAGAGTAAAGCGCCTGGAGGATGCGCATGGCCGCTATATTGAATTCTGCAAAAGCACGTTCCCAACCAAACTAACCCTTCGCGGCATGAGGCTGGTACTGGATTGCGCGCATGGTGCTGGCTACCATATTGGTCCGAACGTTTTCCGTGAGCTTGGCGCGGAAGTAATCGCGATCGGCAATCAGCCCAATGGCCTGAACATCAATGAAAAGTGTGGCGCGACGCACCCGGCAACGATGCGTGCTGCGGTGCTGGAGCACCGCGCAGACATGGGCTTGGCACTCGATGGCGACGCCGATCGTCTACTCATGTGCGATGCCGATGGCACACTGTTCGACGGCGACCAGTTGCTTTACGCGATGGTCAAGGATCGCCATGAAAAAGGCTGGCTCCGCGGCGGCGTCGTGGGTACCTTGATGACCAATTTTGCCTTGGAAAAACGCTTCGCTGAAATGAAAGTGCCGTTCGAACGCGCGAAGGTGGGTGATCGCTACGTGCTGGAAATGCTGCGCGAAAAGCACTGGGAATGCGGCGGTGAAAATTCAGGACACTTGCTGTGCCTTGATAAGCACAGCACCGGTGACGGCATCATCTCGGCGTTGCAGGTGTTGGCGGCGTTACGCCGCACCGGCATCAAGCGGCTTGGCGAGTTCACCGCTGAACTGACGCTACTACCGCAAGTGTTGATCAATGTCAGGCTCCAAAAGAAATTCGATTTTGCGACAAACGTGAGCATCACTTCTGCGGTGACTGCTGCCGAGAATGAACTGGACGGACACGGCCGCGTACTGCTGCGTGCGTCAGGCACTGAGCCATTGATGCGAATAATGGTGGAGGGCCGCGACCCGGAACTCGTAAAAGTGCTTGCGCAGCGGATCGCTACTGCGGTGACTGAAGCTGCGGCCAAATAGTTTTGGTGTGCTGGCTTGCGTGCCGGCCGACGGTAAAGGACAAACACAAGTATCGGCGGACAATTCCGCGCAGAAATGCCCGAAACCCCGCGCCCTCGCTGGAGTTTAAAACCTGTTCGCAGCGTAATCTTCCTTTCACAATCCTTGTTTATGATCGTTGATTTGATCAACAACACAAGGAGCACACATGAAAGCAGCGCATTTTACAACTCTGGTGATCGTGACAATGACAGTCGCTGGTTGTGCGACACTGGGGCCGGTTGGCAACCTTGAGAGTGGCAAGCTGGTTCGTTATGACTGCGACGGGCACGATTTCAGCGCGCGTATTGCCGACGATTACACCAGCGTGCGCCTACCCATGAAGGTTCGATAAACCTTGATCGCGTCGAGGGAGATGAGTTTAAAGGCGACGGCTGGGTGTTGAAGACGCAGGGTGGCCTGCAATTGATTCATAAAGAAAAAATTGTTGCTTCTCGTTGTAAAAAGGAAGCGTAGACAGGAAAAACCAGTTCATCCGCCGCCTGTTCCAGCGGCAGATGAACCGGTACCCACCAAGTGGTGAGCGCCGCATTCACGATGCGTTGCTACTATTACGTGCAATGAGTTTGTCGGCCCCGCTTTGCTTTTTTAACGTGGCGACATAGGTGCTACGGCTCGATTGGGCAATGTCCCACATTCCGTCCGTGCACTTCGAGATCGCCAGTATTTGCGATATATCGGAACGGGTGGCGGCGCGGGTAATGATGTCGTCGTAGAAACTCCACAAGGTCTTGCCGAGTTCGAGATTGCGATTCTGGTAGTCGTCGTTTAGCGGTGATGCGACCAACTCCCGATAGTTCTCCAGGTACTCTTTCTTCCAGGCAATCAAATCCACGGTGGAGCCGGACTTGCCGGAGATAATCGCGTGAATCGCGGCCTTGGCTATGCGCTCGGAGTTGCTTTGTAGTTTCCCGGCGACGTCGATCATGTAGCCAGCCTCGGAATTGTTGAGGTCTTCGAACAAGAATGTAATTTTGGATGAATATATATACATCTGCTCGGAGACGTCGTAGACGGTTTGCGTTTTGTCGCCGTTGTATTTCGAATTGAGTACTGCGTTCAACTCGGACCACTGTTCGCTCAGTGAGTCGAGCGCGCGCTTCAAGTCACGCTTTTCCTTGTCGCCTTTCATGGCGACTTTCTTTAGCGCATCCAGACTCGATTCGACATCTGCCCGCCCGGCTCTGAGTGCGATTTGCGTGCGCTGGTGGCGCAACTCCAAACCTGACTCGAGATACAGACGTGCAACGCGCTGAGACGATGCGCGCAGCTTTCCCGCTGACAATGCGGCATCGACCAACTGAACCGTGGCGGTTTGATTGCGGACGGGCGATTGTTTTTGCGCGAGCAGGGGCGCAGGTTGCATCAGCAATACTGCCAGTGCCGAAGCAAGGATTGCAGCACTGGGAAAATTTTTTGAATTGGTCATGGTTCGCTTTCGATATGAGATGGTTCGTTGATATCGAAAGCAGGCTATCGCTGCAACGTTACAAGGCTGTGAAGAATTTGTTGCACATGCCTTGCCAATTTTCTACGCCATGAATCTGACATATACGATCACCATAATCCAGCGGATCCATGGGTAAACGGAGGTTCGCAATATGAGCATGATCAACGTTGAACAGCTGCTGGAAGCAAAATATCCCGCGTTTTCGAGTAAGCACGACCTCATCACCAGGCCGACGGTCGCTATTCTCAAGAAATTGCTGCGTGAACGGGAACTCAACATCATCTTTGCACAATGCGACCAGCTGGAAGGAATGGAATTCGTCGACAAGATGCTGGAAGATTTCAACTTCAGCTACAGCGTGGTGGGACGCGAAAAGGAGAACATTCCCGCCGAGGGCCGCGTGGTGATCGTTGCGAACCATCCGCTTGGAATTCTCGATGGACTTGCCTTGATCAAGATGGTGACCGAGGTTCGTCCGGACGTGCGCATTGTTGCCAACGACGTCCTGATGCAGATCAAGCCGTTGCAGAGTTTGTTGCTGCCGGTAGTCAATCTCGGACAGGGCAGCAACAGGACCAATATTGATGCAATCGATGCCGCGTTGGCGAACGAGGAAGCGGTAATTGTGTTTCCCAGCGGTGAAGTCTCCAGAGTGGGGCCGACCGGCATCAAGGATGGTCGATGGCATGGAGGCTTTCTGCGCTTTGCGGAGCGCGCCAAGGCGTCTGTCCTGCCAGTCTATCTCGGCGGGAAAAACTCAGCGTTGTTCTACACCTTGGCAATGATTTTCAGGCCTCTGTCCACGCTGATGCTGGTGCGGGAGATGTTTGAACAAAAAACCATGACATTGCCAATCCGCATCGGTGAATTGATTCCCTGGCAGGAAATTGCCGATCTGAACGTGCCGCGTGAAGAAAAAATCAAGCGCATCAACAGGCAGGTATATGGGGTCAGCAGCAATCGTGCACCGATACTGAAGACTGCACGATCAGTTGCGCATCCTGAGTCGACCATTCATCTTCGCAAGGAAATACAGGAAGCCGATTTATTGGGCGAGACAAAGGATGGAAAGCAGATTTATTTATTCGATTACCGCCGTAACTCGCCCGTGATGCGAGAAATCGGCCGACTGCGCGAGGCGACTTTTCGCCGCGTCGGTGAAGGCACCGGTATGCGCCGGGATCTGGACCTCTACGATACTTATTACCAGCAGCTTGTACTCTGGGACGATAACGATTTGCAAATTGCCGGTGCCTATCGCATCGGAGAAGTTGCCAGTATTTTGGACAGTCGCGGCGTTCAAGGTTTGTACACGAGCAGCTTGTTTTCCTTCACCGACAAGATAATGAACGAGGCCGTATTGCCGCAGACCCTCGAGTTGGGCAGGAGTTTTGTGCAACCGCGATATTGGGGTATGCGCAGCCTCGATTATCTTTGGTATGGAATTGGCGCATATGTAAAGCGCCACGCCAGCATTCGCTACTTGCTCGGCCCGGTCAGCATCAGCGACGCCTACCCGCGCGAGGCCAAAAACCTGCTGGTGCATTTTTATCGGCATTATTTTGGCGACGAGAATGTGCTGGCCTTGGCACATCATCGATTTGTTATTTCGGAACTGGATAGCGCAGCGCAATTGCGTGTTTTTAGTGGCGACAACTACGAGCAGGATTTCCGCAGATTAAAACAGGAACTCGCGAAGTATGGTGTGACCGTGCCCGTGCTTTACAAGCAATATACGGAAACATATGAGTCGGGTGGTGTGCAGTTTCTTGATTTCAACGTCGACCAGAAGTTCTCAAACTGCGTCGATGGCCTGGTGTTGGCGGATTTAGAAAAATTAAAACCCGCAAAGAGGGAGCGTTACCTCGGCGATAAAGGCGTCCCGTTGGTTGGTACCCTGGCTACCGTCTTATCGGGACACCGCTGAGGAAGTCTTGTCGCTACGGGATGCGCGAGCCATTGATGCACTTGCCGTGCCAGCCACGCACCGTCATCCAGCGGCAGGTCGTGGCCAGCCTCGGCATGCACACCTAATACCGATTGCCAGCGGTTTGCCATTCGTTACGAATAGCCTGAGTGCACTTCTGAAAACTTTTAAAACCCCTCTCGCGCTGCGAGTGCCGCGCCAAAGGACATAGAACGCCTATCCATGAGCTTTTCAGGCTATTTGTGTGCCATACGCCGCGCCAATACTAGAGTTTTGATTTTTCGCGCAAACGCATGCTGCATTGACACTATCCCGTCATATGTAACAGTTATCTTGCGCGCCATGGATCTCATCCTTTGGCGTCACGCTGACGCTGCTCCGGTCAAAAATACTAGCGAGCCCGACATTCAGCGGCGTCTAACCGGCAAGGGCCGTAAGCAGGCTGCTGCGATGGCTATTTGGTTGGAGCGCCACTTGCCGGATAGCGTAAGGGTGCTGGCGAGTCCGGCCACACGCGCGCAGGAGACCGCCGACGCACTTGGACGCAAGGTTGTGACACTTAGTGACCTGGCACCGGGTGCGGATGCAGCGCAGTTGTTGCACGCCGCCGGCTGGCCGGATAACCGTCATGCGGTGTTGATCATCGGTCATCAGCCTGCGCTTGGCCGAGCTGCTTCGTTACTGCTGCTGGGTGAAGAACAGGATTTGAGCATGCGCAAAGCAGCAGTGTGGTGGATTAGCAACCGGGCGCGCGACGATGAATTCCGTCCCAGCTTGCGAGCGGCAATTTGTCCGGATTACCTCTGAAACTGGCCTGATTTCACACAGCAGCACTTGCTTCGGGCCGACCCGCCCCACTTTATATTGGCAGGTCGGCGACAGCGCTACCGGACGCAGCGTGTGTTGCCGTCCGATGAATTCATGGGAACATCCATGTATTGCCGATGTATCGCGTCACCGAAAGCAGATTAAGCATTTGCTATTTCAGTCCGGTTACAGCGCCATGATGTTTTGATGACACGCAATCTTCCAGTATTGGCGTAATACAAAATGCTAATTTGCGTGGAGCATCGACAGCACATTAAAAAAAACGGCATCGTTTGCACGATGCCGCTCAATATCCACCGAGGGGGCACCGTTAATGCGCGGTGTTCGGCGGGAGGAGGCCCTACTTGAAGAATTCATGCTATCCCGTGAAAATGACCACGCGATGTCGTCCATGTTGCGATTCTGTGACGCTGCACCGCTTCTCATCGGCCACATGCTTTACAATCGCCGCAGGCACAGTTAACCGGGTTCTCTGCCGTACAGAAGGCGAGAAATCTCAAGAAAAAAATGTCAAACAAATTATTCCGCCAGGAAGCAATCGACGCGCTTCGAGATAAGTTTCTCGGCGAGGCGACGATCGCGCGCCCATTGCCGTTTTGGGTCCTCACAATGCTGGGCCTTGTGGCAGCCGGAATGATGATTGCAGTTGCTGTTTGGGGTCAGTACACGCGTCGCGAACGGGCAGAGGGCTTTCTGCAACTCGATGTGGGCGCAGCCAAGGTGTCATTCACCGATTCCGGACGAATAGCCGAACTGATGGTGAAAGAAGGCCAGGAAATCAAAGAAGGCGTGCCCATGGCGCGCATATCGATCGAGCGCGCAACTGCAGCAGCGACATCGACCGGCACCGTCGTGTCGGGTGAACTTACGCAACGGCGCGGAAGTCTTGAAAAAGAACAAGGCCAGATGCGCGAACTCGCCGAGCAGCAGCTTCAGCAAGTGCGCAAAAAGGCGGTGGACCTACAAAACGAGATTGCCCAGATTGAGCGTGAGATAAA
>JBKJMK010000001.1:0-4513 GCA_046596005.1 Usitatibacteraceae bacterium
GAGATCCAGGCTCTTTGCCATGCTGATGATGGCAACCACAATGGCGGTGTCGTTGGGATCGATGGTGATATCGCGGACAAAGCTTTGATCTATTTTCAGCTTACTGATTGGCAGACTCTTCAGATAAGAAAGACTCGAATAGCCCGTGCCAAAGTCATCAACTGACAACTGAATTCCCATTGCAGCAATGTCATTTAGTCGCAGTACGCTAGCTTCTCCCTGTCGCATGACCTGACTCTCGGTAATTTCCAGTTCAAGCAGCGATGGATCAAGCTTCGTCGCTTCAAGTATGCTCGCCAGCAGATCAACAAACCCTTTGTCGGTCAACTGACGCGCCGAGAGATTCACCGCGATACGGCGGCGAGGCAACCCTGCATCCAGCCATTTTTTCGCTTGCTGGCAAGCCTCTCTCAGTACCCATTCACCAATCTCGTTGATCAACCCGGTTTCTTCTGCGAGCGGGATAAATTCACTCGGCATGATGGTGCCACTCTGCGCGGAAACCCAGCGCACGAGCGCCTCAAGCGCGACAATTTCGCCAGAATTGAGATCAATTTGCGGCTGATAGACCAGAGAAAAATCACCATTCTTTACGGCCGCGCGCAGGTTAGATTCCATCGCAGCACGACGCTTCACGGCGACGGTCATCTGCGCAGTAAAAAACTGGTACGTGTTTTTGCCCAGGCTTTTACCGTGAAACATCGCTGTATCGGCATTTTTCAGTAATGTGAGCGCATCGCGGCCGTCTTCGGGGTACAGTGCGACGCCAATTGAACCGGAAACATGCTGGTCAGCACCACCGACCAAAAACGCGGCTCGCAACGCGTCGAGAATTTTTTGTGCCACGCGGGTTGCGCCTTGATGTCCCTCCAACTGATCGAGCAACACAATAAATTCATCTCCCCCCTGCCGCGCGATGGTGTCGTGTGAGCGCACCGATTCAGTGAGCCGCTTGGCAACTTGCCGCAACAATTCATCGCCAGCATCGTGACCGAGCGAGTCATTGATGTTCTTGAAATTATCGATATCGATAAACATCACTGCAAATCGCTTTTCGGAACGCCCTGCACGACTGATCGCTTGCGAGATGCGATCCTGCATCAGCGAACGGTTCGGAAGCCCTGTCAGTGCATCGTGGTAGGCGAGATGCTGGATGCGTTCCTGTATCGCCTTGCGATCCGTCACGTCACGCGTATTGACGATGATCCCGCCAATAGCCGGAATATCGAGACAATTTTTGCCGACTGACTCCAGCGTTCGCCAGATACCAGCGCTGTTCCTGACACGAAACTCGATCGGTCGCTTCATTTCACCGCGCGCGATCAACTCACGAAACATATCGCGCATGGGTTCAACGTCGTCGCGATGAATGATGTCAAACTGGCTCAGACCAATCATGTCACCCGGTTCGTGGCCAAGCAGATGCGCTACCGAAGGGCTCTGGTAAACGATGACGCCGTTCACGTCAAGAACCGTTACGATATCCATCGCACTCTCGGTGAGTGCTTTGAAGCGACCCTCTGAGGCTTCAAGCGCTTTGGTCACTTGTTTGAATTCAGTAATATCCGTCAACACACCGATAATGCCGGCTGGACTACCATCGGCGTTGGTAAAGCGACTGATATGACGGACAAGGTCATGGTTTTTTCCATAGCCGTCAGCGACAACGCTCTCCGCAGCAATGGTTCTTCCACTCGCCAAAATTTCCCTGTCTTCCAGTTCCGCTGATCGCGCATCGCTTGGCGAAAGCAATTCCGCGGGAGTGCTGCCTATCCAGTCTTCGCGATTCTTCAGGAAAAAAGTTTCCCATGAGCGATTAAAGCCAAGGTAGTGTCCATCCGCGCCTTTGTAAAAAATAGGGGATGGAATGACTTCCAGGAGCTCACGCGTAAAGTGCAATTGCTGGTCCAGCGCCCGTGTGGTGCGTTTGGCGTCAGAAATATCGGAAGCAGTTACCAAAATGCCGACAACTTCATTTTGCGGACCGCGCAGTGGCGCAGCGGACAAACTGATTTCCCGGCACTGGCTGTCCGCACCAATCCAGCTCACATCAACGTTGTGAAGAGTTTCGCCGAGCAGGACGCGCCTGCGGATGTCAGCCGCCACGTCTGGTGATGTCGCCCACATTGGTGAGTGCCTGCCAAGAACTGATGATTCTTCCACGCCGAATATTTTTTCAGCCGCCGGATTCCAAAGTGTCACGATGCCTGCGGTCGTTACCGAGTAAATCGCCAGCGGTGAAGTTTTAACGATTGCGCTCAGCGACTCATTGAGTGCTGTCAACGTGGCCTGGGATGCGTGATAGTTCGATACATCCTCGATCGACCCCAGCGCATACAGCGGCGATCCCATCTCGTCGCGCACGACTACGCCCGAGCGCTGCGCCCAGAGAACCGAGCCATTCTTCCGGATGTAACGCTTCTCCCTGTTGACCGGTGACGCCAAACCCTGAGAGACAATCGCATGGATCAACACCTCGTCTGCAGGCTGGTCGTCAGGATGCGTGATATCGACGAAGCGTTTGCCGATTAGTTCATCTGCGGTGTAACCAAGCATCTCGCAAAATCGCCGGTTTACTGCCAGAAAGCGGCCGTCGGCATCGACCTGTGTGAGCCCGGTACCAACCAGATCAAAAGCCTCTCGAAACTTGCGTTCATTGGCCGATAGTTGATGATCACGACCGCGCACGGCGTCGGCCATTGCGCGAATGCTCAAACTCAGTTGCTCGATTTCCCGAAATTCATTCCTTACATCGACAGCATCGGTGAGTTCGCGAAAATCTTTCTGCGTGATCTCATCGGTGAGTTGACGCAGTGGTTCGCTGATCTGGCGCGCAAACAGCGCGCCGAGCAGACCAGCCAGGGCGACTGCGCAAAAACCCGATATTAACAGCGCGTTTCGCATGCTCGTCGCAAGCTCTGACGAAATGGCGGCATCAACCAAAATTCTGGTCGCGATCAGGCCCATCAGTAACACGAGCGCAAGTGTCATTGCGGCAAAACCCACGCCGATACGCAGGATCAGACCGCTACTACGCGCCATGCCAGGCGTTAGCCCGCCAGTGCCGGATGGTGGTCGCTGATTCATAAGTCCCACCGAAGGTCCGCCTGCGCCGGGACCTTCCATATCGGCCGTGACGCTTGATGGTTCTTCAGGGTTGCCGTTGCGTGGCATGGGTGCTGACAGTTTTCACTCGACGCCTGTCTTATTTAGTCCGCGCCGTTGCTGCAAATCGTTAGCGAACAGGTTGGCCGCCATTTACCGACCCTGACAATATTTTGTTCCAGAATGTATCCGCCGCACTTGTGCCCAACCGCCGGGCAAGAGTTTCGGAGAACGAGTCCTCTTCCGTGAAATCGACAATCTGCTCCGACTTAATGATTTCCCTTGCGACGTAGTCCAACCCGCCCAAGCCATCAGCCAATCCCACGGCAACGCTTTTTTCCCCCGACCATACCAAACCGGAAAACATTTCCGGCGTTTCCCTTAAACGCTTGCCACGTCCGTCTTTGACAATTTTGATGAACTGCTGATGAATTTCATCAACCATCTGTTTCGCATATTTCTGTTGCTCGGGGTTGACAGGTGAAAATGGATCGAGGAATCCCTTGTTCGTACCTGCGGTGATGAGCCGCCGCTCAACGCCTAATTTTTCCATTGTGCCGGTAAAGCCAAACCCGTCCATCAGCACACCGATCGACCCCACGATCGAGGCCTTATCGACAAAAATCTTGTCTGCCGCCGCTGCCACGTAGTAGCCGCCTGATGCACAAATGTCCTGTACAACGACATAGAGCGGAATATCCTTGTGCTTGGCGCGCAAACGCTTGATCTCGTCATTGATATAGCCAGCCTGAACGGGGCTGCCACCCGGACTGTTTATGCGAAGCACAACGCCCTGCGTATTCTTGTCCTTAAAGGCGTGCTGAAGCGAGGCAATAATTTTGTCGGCAGACGCTTTCGAGTCACTTGCGATCACACCCTTCAACTCCACCAGCGCAGTGTGTTTTTCGAGAGACGAACCATCGCGCTTGCCACCGATCCAGCCCAAAATGGCGAACAGCAACAGAAATAGCAACAATAGCCAGCTTATGCTTAATCCGACTCTCCAGCGGCGCGAAATTCGTTGTTCAGCAAGCGCGTCTAAAGCCAGTTTCTCCAACACGCTGCGTTCCCACGGCACGGGGTTGGCACCGCTAAGCGGTTGAGTATCCTGGTTCATGATTTACGTTTTTCGATATTGCTGCTGATATTTTTATCTACGTCACATTCTGAAAGCACAACGTCTTCCCCTACTATTCTGATATTCAATGATTGCAAATGCGCACCTTGGCATGGTCCCCCAACACATAATCCGCTATCTGGCTCAAATAGCGCACCATGAGTGGCGCACATTAAGTATAAGCCCGTTTCCTCGAACACTTCCCCGGGTTGCCAGTCCAGTTCTGTACCGGCGTGGGGGCACGAATTGACATACGCGTAGACGGCACCACCATAAGCGATCGCGAAGCAA
>JBKJMK010000215.1:0-3062 GCA_046596005.1 Usitatibacteraceae bacterium
AAGTCTTGAAAAAGAACAAGGCCAGATGCGCGAACTCGCCGAGCAGCAGCTTCAGCAAGTGCGCAAAAAGGCGGTGGACCTACAAAACGAGATTGCCCAGATTGAGCGTGAGATAAAATTGCAATCGCAGCGACTTGCTTCGGCAAAAGAGCAGGCGCAGCGATTCGCGCAACTGGCGAAAGAAAAATTCGTCTCCGACATTGTCGCCCGCCAGAAGCAGGATGAAGCAACTGACCAGGATATTCGTTTGCAGGCTTTGCGACGTCAGAAATCGACACTTGAGCGCGACCTGTCCTCGGCGAAACTGGAAGAGCCTTCCGTCGCGCTGCGTGCCCGCGCGCAAGAGGAACAGGTCAATCGGCAGATAAGCGAACTACAGCAAACCATGGTCCAGGAAGCTGCAAAGCGAGAGACCATCATTCGCGCCCCCATCACCGGTATTGTCACCAATATCACCGTGAGCGGCGGGCAATCGGTCGCAGCCGATGCGGCATTTGCCACCATTCTTCCCGCCGGCAGCAAGTTGCAAGTCGAGTTGCTGGTGCCAACACGCGCAATCGGCTTTGTGACCAAAGGCAAGGAAGTATCGTTGCGCTACGAGGCGTTCCCTTTTGAACGCTTCGGACAATATCGCGGCGTGATTGCGGATGTCAGCCAGACGGTATGGTCACCAGGCGACAAGGTTGGCCCGCTCACTGTACGCGAACCCGCTTATCGCATCACCGCGAAACTCGACCGGCAGTCAGTCGAGGCGATGGGGCAGGAGATACCGCTGCGATCGGGTATGTTAGTGAACGCCGATATCCTGCTGGAGAAGCGCAGTCTGCTTGAATGGATTTTTGAGCCAGTTTTGCAATTGCGGGGACGCCTGTGATTGGCGGCCTGTTTGGTCGGCGCGTACCGGTCATCCTGCAAAGCGAAGCACCTGAATGTGGTATCGCGTGTCTGGCGATGGTTGCTTCCTACTACGGGCATCTGACCGATCTTTCCGCAATGCGCATGCGACTTTCGCCGTCTTTAAAGGGCGTGACGCTAAAGCATGTTTCGCAAGTTGCCACAGCCATGGGTTTAGCTGCGCGTGGTGTGCAAGTGTCACTTGAGTCGCTGGACAAACTGCAGTTGCCTGCGGTATTGCACTGGGACATGAATCATTTCGTCGTGCTCGTTGCCGTTAAGGGAAAGAGCATTTTTGTACACGACCCGGGGCGCGGCAAACGCAAACTAACGCTGGTTGAGGCCTCCAAACATTTTACTGGCGTCGCGATGGAGTTCACGCCGAACCAGGATTTTCGCAAGGTCGACGAACGTGAAAAAGTTAGCGCCTGGCAGTTACTTTCGATGGGATCCGGGCTTGGCGGGACTGTTTTTCAGCTCGTCCTGCTCTCGCTGACGCTGGAAGTATTTGCCATCGCGATGCCATTTTTCCTTCAATTGGTTGTGGATCGTGTGTTGGTCGGGCGTGATGCCGATTTGCTGACCGTGTTAGGAATAGCATTCGGCACGCTGGTGCTGATTCAGGTGGTGGTATCGGCTGTTCGCGCGTGGATCGGTGTTTATCTGAGTACCCGCTTTAATTTGCGTTTGTTGACGGCGCTATTCAATCATTTGCTGAAACTGCCGCTGGGCTGGTTCGAAAAACGCAATATTGGCGATATTGTTTCCAAGTTTCGCAGTGTCGATGTCATTCAGAAGACGCTCTCAACCACATTTGTTGAAACTTTTATTGACGGCGTGATGGTGTTGATCACGTTGGCGGTAATGGCTTTTTATAGCCTCAAGCTCACGGCGGTTGTGGTATCGGCGGCAGCATTATATGCAATGTTGCGCTGGTATTTTTTCTACCCGCAGCGCTACGCAACTGATGAGCAATTGGCGCACGAAGCGAAGGCAAGTACGCACTTCATCGAGACCTTGCGCGGCATGATGGCCATCAAACTGAATATGCGCGAAAACGAGCGGCGCTCGGCTTACCAAAACCTGGTGGTGGATCAAATAAATGCGGGCGTGAAAGTGCAACATGTTGGCATTTTTCAGCGCGGTACCAACGCATTGATTTTTGGCCTGGAGAGCATCATCGTCGTCTGGATGGGCGCACTGCTGGTGATGGAAGGTCAGTTTTCAGTCGGTATGTTGTACGCGTTTCTTGGATTCAAGCTTGTATTTTTAGGGCGTATCAATAACCTCATCGATAAGTGGAATGAGTTCCGCATGCTTGATCTGCACGCTGAACGTATCGCGGACATTGCCCTGGCTGAGGCGGAGACGGCTTCAACAACGGCAGCGGTGTTTGCTGAAGGTGCGGAAGCGTTAACGATTGAGGCGCGCAATTTGGGTTTCGCCTATGGTCCCGAAGGGATGGTGTTTCGCAACGTGAATCTGGTGATTAAACCAGGCGAAATTGTGGCACTCGTTGGTCCGTCCGGTTGCGGAAAGACCACATTGCTGAAGGTGCTTTTGGGCTTGTTGAAACCAACAGAGGGCCAAGTATTGGTGAATGGCCGCGATTTGCGCGATTGGGACTTGGGCCAGTACCGGGCGCGGATAGGTGCTGTGATGCAGGACGATCATTTGTTCGTCGGCACGATCGAAGACAATATCAGCTTCTTCGATGCTGATCACAACCCTGAGCGGGTGCGCACATGCGCTAAAGCCGCGCAGATAGACGCGGAGATTTCGACTACGCCAATGGGCTACAACACCATTGTGGGTAGCTTGGGGATGAGCCTTTCGGGTGGCCAAAAGCAACGCGTATTGCTTGCACGTGCCTTATACCGAAATCCGCAAGTACTATTTATGGACGAAACGCTTGATCAGGTGGATGCCCAGCAAGAGCGAGTCATCCGGGGCGAGGTTTCAGGTCACGTTACGAGCACTGTATTTGTTAGCCATCGCGCTGAATCTGTTTCGGGCGCGCGGGTGATAAAACTCGCAGCGATAGCTGAAATTTAGAACACGACAGTTGCGGTACCGCCACCGACGAGGGCCAGGGCCAGGTCGTCTAACTTGATCATTTCGATCTGGACAGCGACTTCTGGGGTATCGGTAACGAGGGTGTCGATCAG
>JBKJMK010000218.1:0-9725 GCA_046596005.1 Usitatibacteraceae bacterium
GTAGCAGAGGTCGAGCGCATCAACGACGAGACGGATATCGGCCGAGTTCTTTCCTGATTGCCGCACGTGCGGGATCTCGATCAGTTCGAATGCCGCCTCATGCATCGTCTTCTTGAATTCTTTATACCGATCCCAGTCGCAGTAGGCTTTCTTGACGGCGATGCTGCCTTTGACCAACAAACGCTCAAGCACTTTCTTGATATCGAATTCCGGATATTTCGCGTCACGCACACCGATGGCGACGTTTTCGAAGTCGCAGAACAGCGCCATGTTGGTAATTTCTGGTTGTCCAGCCATCTTGTTTTCTTTCCTGATTAAGAATTTTTCAAAGGTGCCAAATATCCGTACTCGCGCGGATACTTTTCTATCATACTCGTGAGCCGTTACTGATTGCTGAGTACAGTGCCTCGCTTCGCCGCCAATATTTCGTTCATGTTTACCGAGTTTCCGTTTCTGGACCGATTCCGCGCAGCGGCCGAAGCCGGTTTTAACGCGGTTGAGTTTCATTTTCCATATGATCACGATCCACGCGACGTACGTACGCGGCTGGATGATCATGGCCTCCAGCCCGTGCTGATCAATATTCGTGCCGGTCAGCAGAGGCTTGGCGAACGCGGTCTTGCCGGGCTGCCGGGGCGGGAAGAGTTGTTCCGTCTGTATGTCACCGAGGCGATTGAATACGCAGCAGTGATCGGTGTGCGACAACTCAACTGCCTCGCGGGAGTGCGGCCGCCGGCACTGGCTAGCGACACCTGCGAAGCGACCCTGATCGCCAACTTACGCTACGCTGCACACGAATGTGCGATGGCGAATATGGCAATCAATCTGGAACCGATCAATACTCAGGATTTACCCGGCTATCTGATCAGCAACACGATTGACGCAATTCGTGTGATGGATGAGGTTGATGCAGCGAACCTGATGCTGCAATACGATTGTTATCACATGCACATCATGGAAGGTGGCGGCGCTGAGGCCATGGTGACAACGCTAAAACGATTGCTTCCCCGCATTGGCCACATTCAGTTTGCGGATGTACCGGGCCGACATGAGCCAGGTACTGGTGTGATCGACTATCCGTACTTGTTCTCGCAAATCGACAAAATGAGCGGAGATGAAAAGTACCAAGGCTGGGTAAGCGCAGAGTATTTGCCAAGTGCAGGCAAACGCACCGCCGAGACGCTCGGCTGGCTTGAGGTAAGCAACATGCTGGCGCGGTGAACCTTATGCAGCGTTTAACTTAGCCATGTCAAATGCAGCAGAAGCAGAAGCCAAAGGGCGCTCCCAAGCGTGGCACCAGAGAGCAGGCCAACGATTTCACGGAAAGATTCACGACCTGACACTGGGACATGCATCGCTTCGGCTGCGCGAAGTTCGCGGATTGCTTCAAGCACTACGTGCATTTAATCCACTCCGACATGTGATCCGTCCTGTAGATGGAATTGCTGTACATTACCTCGCACCGCTACACCAGAAGTTTGTGTCATCCTTGTCAGGGTATTGACAACAGGGAAATAATAACGTCAGGTATAGTTGATACGCAAGCAAATTTGTGACAAATCGCACATTCGCCCGAGTGCCGATGGCCTAGCATTGGTTAGGCTAGGAACGCACGGCAACGCCGAGAAAATCCGGGGCGTGTACAGAATATGGCAGCATAATTTGATAAAACACTAGCATTGCCGAGGCTCCCAGGCGAAATGCCTCCATAAGCCGCGCCAGCACTAGAGTTGCTGTTTTTTAGGCTGCCAATTGACGTCTGTGGTCAGCTGGACATTCGGCGACTATGCCGCGAATTCGCAACTACCTTCGCCGGTCTGCCCACGGCCTGCCATGCATCGATCGTACGGGCTCATTCGGGCGCGAGCAAAAATATGTCAGGCCCCGCCGCCAGCGAGCTTAACGCGTATTGCAATTCGCCCGGCGTCTCCGCGTGCACCGTAAATAGCGGCATAGACTTTTCGACGCGGTTCCAGCATGTGACATGCAAATCGATGCCGGCCGCGCACGCACGTGGTGCCCCAGCGAGCTTGGCAATCCGTGCCAGCCGACGATTGCTCACTTCGATGATCCTGCCAGCGGTGTTCGCCTTAACGACATGGGTAAATGCGGCGCGCGGTGGCTCGCAAAAGCCGCCTTGGGCGTCGCAAATCGCAAGAAATTTTTTCAATGCCTGACCCGACTCCAAAAGTTCGGCCGCCCTTGAATGGCCCCGCCCCACAGGTACGGCGCCGCAGAACTCGAGCAGGGATCCCGCGAGCAGCAGCGAGCGCTCCCGTAAATCCAGCGGTGCATCGTGGTCGCGCCGCAACACCGCCAGCACATCGCGTGCTTCAAGCGCCGGCCCAATGCCGCGCCCGACTGGTTGCAGGCCGTCAGTGAAAACGATCTGAATGGCAAGCCCGAGTTCTGCACCGACTTGCTCCAGCAGATCGCCGAGCTTCTTTGCGGCGACGTGGCTGCGCACCTTGGCGGTCGGTCCCACCGGGATGTCGATGATGGCGTGCGTTGAGCCAGCGGCCAATTTCTTCGAGATCACCGACGCCACCAGTTGCGCGGGACTGTCGATGTCAAGAGGTCGTTCGACAGAGATTAGCGCGTCGTCGGCAGGACTGAGCGCGACTGACCCGCCCCAAACGATACAACCGCCCTCGCGCTCAACGATGCGGCGCATGGCGGCGAGATCGTGTGTGACGGGTGCCAGCACCTCCATGGTATCCGCCGTACCCGCCGGGGAAGTGATCGCGCGCGACGAAGTTTTTGGCATCGTCAGTCCGGCAGCGGCGATGATCGGTACGATGATCAAAGAGGTGCGATTGCCCGGTAATCCACCGATGCAGTGCTTGTCCGCAATCGGCGATTGCGGCCATTGCAACCGCGAGCCAGCCTCCAGCATTGCACGGGTAAGGCCGATGGTTTCTTGCAGCGACATACGCCCGGCCGCGCAGGCTGAAACAAATGCCGCGAGGTGGATATCCGCGTAACGACCAGCAGCAATGTCATTGACGATGGCGCTCCAGTCTTCCTGAGGCAGCGTCTCACCGAAAAGCTTGGCGCGCACGCCGCGCAACGATTCCAGGTCTGCCGCGTGGCTGATCGTCAGCACGTCGCCATCGATACCCGCCAGCGCTTGCCACGCACAGTTTGACAGGCCCGCTTCATCAGACGACAACAGATTAGAGTCAATGACATTGAGCGTTGCGACGATTTCGCGGCCATTGAGTTTCACCTTAACCCGCGCCTGCGCAACGAAGCCCTCAGAGCGGCAGATAAAGCACTGGCGATGCATGTAGATCACCGGTTGCTTGTACGTATCTATTCCAAGCCGGCGCAGGCGTAACTGATCGGGATTCAATGCAGGCTTTTCCGCTAACACGCTCAATCCTTGAAGTTAAGGTTGACCGTTTCCATGTGATCGGGCGCATGTGCATTCCAATGCAATTCTTCCTGAATGCGTTTACGCAGTGCATCTGCGGCATCCGGTTCGCCATGTGTGACAAAAACCCGCCGCGGCGCTTGTTTAAATCCCCGTAGCCACGCCATGATCTCGTCCGCGTCAGCATGGCCGGAATAGCCATTAAGTTGATGCACCTGCGCGCGGATCGGCACCTGTTGTCCGAAAATTTTGACCGACGGCTCGCCGCGCACGATTGCTGCTCCGCGTGTTCCGCCAGCCTGATAGCCCGTGAAAACGATCGAATGCTGCGGGCCGGGCGCATAGGCGATCAGGTGATGCAATACCCGTCCGCCTGTCGCCATGCCGCTGGCCGCGATGATCACGGCTGGTGCCGTAAGCACATTGAGTGCTGCCGATTCCTCGACCGAGTTAACAATCTTGGCCGCTGTACACATGGCGTTGCATTCATCTTCCGTCAAGTGGTGCAATGCGACGTTGCGTCGGTAGATCGCGGTCGCATTGGCCGCCATCGGGCTATTGAGGAACACCGGCAAATCGGGAATCTCGCGGCGTGATTTTAGACGGTGAATCGCGTACATCAAGGTCTGGGCGCGACCGACCGCGAACGATGGCACGATCGTGATTCCGCCTCGCTTTGCAGTCTGCCGGATGATTTCGCCGAGCTGTTGTTCGCTGTCCACAGCCTCGTGGCGGCGATTGCCGTAGGTGGATTCGACGACCAAATAATCGGCTTTTTTAATTTGCGCGGGCGGCAGGAGGATTGAATCGTGCGGCCGTCCGAGATCGCCACTGAACACGATGCTGCCGCGGGTGTTTGTAAGCTCGACCGTGCTGGCGCCGAGAAGGTGGCCTGCGTGGCCCAGTCTGGCCTCCATGCCCGCCATGATTTCCCACCGTTCATCCATGGCCATCCCCTTAATACTGTCGAGGGATTCCATGGCATCAGCCTTGGTGTAGAGCGGCAACGCCGGCTGGTGTTTCGATGCACCGTGGCGATTGACGTAGCGTGCTTCTTCTTCCTGCAAGTGGCCGCTATCCGGGAGCAGAATACCGCACAGGTCGCGCGTCGCGTTGCTGGCAAAAATGGGGCCATGGAAACCGTCGCGAACCAACGCTGGCACGTATCCGCTGTGATCCAGATGCGCATGTGTGAGGACCATCGCATCAATGGAGGTGGGCGGTATCGGGAATGGTGCCCAGTTGCGCAACCGCAGCGTTTTGTAGCCCTGGAACAAGCCGCAATCGACGAGCAATCGCTTGTCGTCCTGTTGTATCAGATAGCGCGAACCAGTGACGGTGCCAGCTGCGCCAGCGAAAGTGATTTTCATTTAATTTCCTCGCGGTAATTTTCGGAAGGACCCCCGCCGGTCGCAACCTGGCGACATGTTCCCATTCGCGCATACGCGCCGGCCACATGTTGCGCCTCGCCGGATTTTCGTGCTCCACCCGCCCGACAAGCGCGGCACATCAGCGTATTGATGCGTCAATACCCGACAAAAGCGGGTGGGGTCGGGATGGCCCAAGTTGAGAGCGATTTCATCTTTCATAAGCACTCAAGGCTCCCATGCATACACCACTCGCATTTTGATCCAGCGCAAACGGCGATGTTCACCAGTTTCTTTGATTTTGATCAAATGCTGCTATTTTCGCGCCGCTATCCTGAAGGCATCGTCCACCCTCAAGGAGTCGCCATGTTCAAGCATATTCTGGTTCCCACCGACGGCAGCAAACTATCATTAAAGGCGCTTGATTTAGCCGCCGAGCTGGCAACTTCCACAGGTGCACAGGTGTCGGTGCTGCATGTTGCGCCAACTTTTCCGACCATGATCGGTGGCGACGGCTACATGGTCTCGACCATTACGCCCAAGCAGTGGGAGGTTTCCATCGAAAAACACACGGCGTCCATCCGTGCGCTGGCTGAAAAACGCGCCCAGGCCAAATCAATCAAGGTTCAATTTTTAAGCGTTGCCGTCGATCAGCCCTATGTGGGCATCATCGATGTCGCCAAGCGAAAAAAATGCGACGTGATCGTAATGACGTCGCATGGACGCAAGGGAATTTCCGCGCTCTTGATCGGAAGCGAAACCACCAAAGTGCTCACCCATTGCAAGATACCCGTGCTGGTTTGCCGCTGATGGTGTTGGAAGGACCGGCTTCTAGTTCACGTGATGGGCGTAGATTTTCTTGAGACCGTCGATGTTCTTGATGCGAACAAATTTTTGTTCGATCTCGATCAAGCCATCCTTATGAAATTTGGAAAACGCACGGCTCACCGTTTCCAGCTTTAGCCCAAGGTAACTACCGATTTCTTCGCGCGTCATGCGCAGGTGAAACTCGATCGGCGAATAGCCGCGCGCACTCAGGCGTTGTGACATGTTGAGCAAAAACGCTGCAATGCGCTCCTCGGCGCGCATTCCGCCGAGTAACATCATGACGCCGCTCTCGCGAACGATCTCACGACTCATGATCTGGTGAAAATGCCGCTGCAGGCTGCTGATCTCGCGCGATAGTTCCTCGAGACGCGCGTATGGAATGCTGCAGACTTCGCTGTCTTCCAGCGCCACGGCATCGCAATGGTGCGTGCCTTGTCCTATGCCATCCATGCCGAGGATTTCGCCGGCCATGGAAAACCCGGTTACCTGGTCGCGTCCGTCTTCGTATGTGACGCGCGATTTAAAAAATCCGCTGCGCACTGCAAATACGGCATCAAATGCTTCGCCGGCCCGATAAAGCGCATCGCCGCGCTTTACCTTCTTGCGTATGTTGACAAGTGTGTCAAGCTGATCCAACTCCGGCTGGGTGAGCCCGGCGGGTTGGCAGATTTCGCGTACGTTGCAGTTTGCACATGCTGCCTTCAGTTCGGCGAGCACGAGGTGCGTGCTCTGTTGCCGAAGAAGTTCCGCTCTAGCCATCACTGCCGCCCGTCTGTGTCGTTAGCATTTGCAAAATTTGCCAATGCTTGCGCGCCATTTGATCCACATCAATACAAAAGTTTCCAGTGGCGCGACCATGTCATATGCTTACTACCAAATTCCCCACCAGCGATAATTCCCGCGCAACAAACTCGGTTGTGATTGACGCCGATCTCGTGAGGAAATACGACAAATCCGGCCCACGCTACACTTCTTACCCGACTGCAGACCGGTTCATTGAAGCGTACGACGCCAGCGCCCACCAGACCACACTGGAACAGCGCAGCATTACCTGGGGGCCGGCGGCCCACAAAAACACGCAGCCGCTGTCATTATACGTCCACATCCCATTCTGCAATACCATTTGCTTCTACTGCGGCTGTAACAAAGTCATCACCAAGGATCACAGTCGTGCCGCGAAATATCTGCGCTACCTGGAACGTGAATTTACGCTGGTAGCCGGGATGCTTAAAGGCAGCCGTCGAGCCGAACAGGTGCATTTGGGCGGGGGCACGCCGACGTTTCTGTCGATAGACGAATTGCAGACCATGATGCGCCAGATGGGCAACCACTTCGAATTGTCCCCTGGCGAGTATTCAGTCGAGATTGATCCGCGCACCGTGGACAATGAGAAAACTGCCGCACTGGCGCAGCTGGGTTTCAACCGCATGAGTTTTGGCGTGCAGGATTTCGAGCCTGATGTGCAGAAAGCCGTCAATCGCATCCAGAGCGAAGAGCAGACGGCGAACGCGATCAATACCGCGCGCAAACATGGTGTCACGTCGATCAACATTGATCTCATATACGGCTTGCCCAAGCAGAATGTAATCGGCTTCAACCGCACCCTGGATCGGGTGCTCGCGCTGCAGCCAGACCGGATCGCCCTCTATAGCTACGCACATCTCCCGGCGATGTTCAAGCCGCAACGACGCATCGACACCGCCGATATGCCGAGTGCGGAAGCGAAGCTGCAAATCATGACCCTGGCGATCCACAAGCTGACCGATGCGGGTTATGTTTACATCGGCATGGACCACTTTGCCTTGCCGCATGATGAGCTTGCGGTGGCTGCCAAGAGTGCGCGACTGCATCGTAATTTCCAGGGCTACTCGACCCGGCCCGATAGTGATTTGATCGCTTTCGGCATCTCCGCCATCAGCAAGATCGGGACGACCTATAGCCAAAACGTGAAGACGATCAATGAGTACTATGATCGCCTCGATCGGCCTGAATTACCGGTGTTACGCGGCATCGACCTTACCGCCGATGATCTGTTGCGGCGGGCCGTCATCCAGTCACTCATGTGTCATTTCGAACTGTCGATCGAAGCGATCGAAATCGCCCACCTGATCCGCTTCAGTGACTATTTCGCCGAAGAGTGGAAGCGCCTTGAAGAACTGGAACGCGAGGGACTTGTCAATCTTGAGCCCGGATGGATAAACGTTACGCCGCGCGGGCGTTTGCTGGTGCGCACTATCGCCATGATCTTTGATCGTTACCTTACCCGTGGCGAGCAGCGCGAACGATTCTCAAAAGTCATTTGACGTCGGCGCACGCATGGATTTCGCGGTCACTGCACTGACACTACCGCTGGCAGCGCTGACCACAGGATTTCTTGGCAGCGTACACTGTCTTGGAATGTGCGGCGGTGTTTCCGGCACCATTGCGCTTGGTGCAGCTACACCATCCAGGCTCAGAAATCACGGCACCACGCTTTCCATCAGCATTCCAATAGTTGCTTTTCGCCGTACACCCCAGTTGCTGTCCGCATCAGAAACCCACGTGTTGGCGTTTAATGGCGGGCGCATCGCCAGCTACATGATCGCCGGCGCGATGGCGGGTTCGATCGGTGGCGTCCTCAGCCAGGGCTGGGTATTGAGTGAGACCATGAGCGCGCGAACCGGGCTGTTCCTGTTCGCCAACCTCATGATTGTAGCGACCGGTCTATACCTGATGGGCCTGCCACAGTTGCTCGCGCCGCTAGAACGGGCTGGTGGAATTATCTGGCGCCGAGTGTCGCCGCAAATAAAGAAACTCCTGCCGATGAATACCGCCCCGCGTGCGGCATTGTTCGGCATGCTATGGGGCTGGATACCGTGTGGCATGGTGTATGCAATGCTGCTCTCGGCCATGAGTGCGGGTAGCGGTGCAGCCGGTATGCTCACCATGCTTGCTTTCGGTATCGGTACGCTTCCCGCGATGATCGCTGCGGGCTGGGCGGCAGGCGGCATTCGCCAATGGACGCGCGATTCGCGTGTACGCATGGTGGCAGGTGCTGTGATCGTGGCGATGGGCCTGTTCGGCTTCGCGCGCGCCGACGGCCTGAAACAATTACAAAGTTTTGGCGCTTTCTGTGTTTCGGTCATTGCACCCGCTTCACCGGCAATGGCGCTGCGAAAATGAATAGCCTTTTGGTCGGTACCGGCAACACGTTGCGTCCAGCGAACACTTCCGCAAGTGGCAATTCCACCGCAGCTTCAGAACAGAACGACTGTTTCCATTGCGGCTTGGTGGTGCCATTCGCGACACATTTCAATATCCGCTTCGACGGATCAACCCGCGCACTCTGCTGCGCCGGTTGCGAGGCGGTCGCGCGTACCATCGTCGATGCCGGACTCGACGCCTACTACCGCAATCGCACCGCAACGGCCCAAGCGCCAGTCACCGATCAGCGCATCAACGCGTTATTCGACCTTGCCGCCGTCCAGTCAGCATATGTCGCGTCCCCCGACGCAATTACCCGCACTGCCGACCTGTACATCGACGGTATTACCTGCAGCGCCTGTGTCTGGCTGGCAGAGTCGGCACTGGCGAGGCTACCCGGCGTCACACAAGCATCGGTGAACCAGATCACGCATCGCGCCTCGGTCACGTGGACGAATGGTGAGACCACCCTCAGCGCGCTTTTGGGCGCATTGGGGCGCGTCGGGCTGCGTGGCCAGCCGGCTGCGGCTGCGGCCGACTTCGCGGCACGCCGGCTGTCGCGTCGACGCGCACTCATCGAATTGGGGGTGGCGCTACTTTCGATGATGCAGGTAATGATGTTTACATTGCCGCTATATTTCGCAGCTCCCGATGACGTCAGTCTGGAAGCGCGGCGTCTGATGGGCTGGGCGGCGTTGGTGCTCACCCTGCCGGCCATTTTATTTTCCGCACGCTCATTCTTTGCCGGTGCCTGGCGCGATCTGTGTCATTTGGATTGGCGTAATGTAACGATGGACACACCGGTTGCGCTCGCCATCGCGGCCACCTTCGGTACCAGTTGCGTTGCGCTGTTTCAAGGTGTTGGCGAGCAATATTTCGACTCCATTTCGATGTTTATTTTTTTGCTGCTTGCGGCACGCTATCTCGAAACATCAGCACGCGAGTCCTCGCTCAGGTTGATTGAGCGTTTG
>JBKJMK010000247.1:0-3117 GCA_046596005.1 Usitatibacteraceae bacterium
ATGGAATGAAGCTTGTGCGGGCCGGCTATAAACAGTGGGGCGAAAAGACACAGGATGACATCTACGACGGCGCAATGTGGGCCATCAAGGAAGGATATGCCGACAAAGAGAAAATCGGTGTGTATGGCGCCAGCTTCGGTGGCTACTCGACTTTGATGCAACTGGTGCGTTACCCGGAACTTTACAAGTTCGGCATCAACTATGTCGGTGTCACCGATATGTTCGTACATCAAAATACCCAACCGGCGCAGAAATTTGGCGATTCGGGTGGGTTATTGAAACGCACCAACGGCGACGCGAATGCCGATCGGGATATGTTTGAACGGACGTCACCGACACTTCAGATCAGCAAGATTCGCGTGCCCGTTATGCACGCCTACGGGGGCGAGGACCGAAATGTGGATATCGCAAACGGTGACGTCATCAAGAAAGCATTTGAGCGCGCTGGATTGCCGGTTGACTACACTTTCGTGGCTGACGAAGGCCACGGCTACCGCGAAGACGCCAATGTGTTTATGTTTTACGGCAAGTTTGATGCATTCATGAAGAGGCATCTTCCGACAAACTAGCTACCACGCGTGCCAAACAAAAAAGGTACCGGCGGGTACCTTTTTTGTTTGGCACGTCTGCATAAACCACATTTTTGGCAACCCTGGTTTCGATCACGTTTTTGGCAGATGCGCTTTGCCGGGAAACATTGCTGCAAGTGTGCCCCGTATCTGTTGCTTTTTTGCAACATTGCCACGCATCGGTGTTGAATTCGCACGCCTTTTGGCGATAATGGCGAGATTGGTTGCGAAGCGTCGCATTCCGTCACGCAACCATGTCACAACAACCAAGTAAGCCATTTCGAAAACAATCGTTTTTTGAAGTTGATTCCGCAGTGCGGTCACCGGGTTGGCCTTGTTTCTCCACAACAGGAGTATCTCCAATGAAAATGAAACACAAGCAGCATTCATTCGATCAAATGTACAAAAAAACTCTCAAAAAGACTCTTTTGGTGCAGGCGCTGTCTGCAGCGTTAGGGGCTACCGCCCTGATGGCCGGCATCAGTACAACGGCCTGGGCACAATCGAATACGACAGGTACGGTTTACGGTAATGTCGGGGCTGCCGCGAATACGTCGGTTGCGATTGTCAACACCCAGACTGGTTTACGCCGCACGGCGACGCCAGACGCAACGGGCCGCTTTCAGGTGACCGCTTTGCCTCCCGGTGCCTACAGGGTTGAATTGGTGCGCGGCGGTTCAGTCGCCAACACCAGAGACATTGATGTGTTGGCTGGCGTCGGCTCCGAAGTTAATTTCGCGCAGGCCGTAGAGGGTGTGCAAGTGACCGCACGCCGTCAAACGATCGACGTTTCGAACACCAACAACGGTGCCACATTTACCGCCAAGGAACTGGAAAAGCTGCCAGCGATCCGTAACGTAAACGACATCATCCAGTTGGCTCCAAACACGACGCGTGCAGATTCCCGCTATGCTGCGGGTGCCAGTTTTGCTGGCGGCGGCGCATCGGAAAATGCGTATTACATCAATGGTTTCCCGGTTACAAACCCGCTCACACAGCTGGGTGCATCGGAATTGCCGTTTGGCTCAATCAGTCAGGCGCAAATTCTGGTCGGTGGCTTCGGTGCGGAATTTGGTCGGTCGGTCGGCGGCGTGGTCAACGTTACCACCAAAAGCGGCACCAACGATTGGGAAGGCGGCGTTGCGTTGAGCATCGCACCAAATGACCTGCGCTCCAAGCGTAAAGATATTTATTACCCCAATACCGGCGCTGCCGCAAATGCAATAACCGACGGCAAGCTGTTCAGAAGGCGTTCGGACACCGGCGTTGACAGCTCAACAATGAGCGCCTACGTGGGTGGTCCTCTCATCAAAGACAAGTTGTTCATGTTCCTGGCAGCCGAACGCGTCGATACCAAGACTTCTACTGTCGCGGGCTCAACCGCATCGGTTTCGAATGCAAGAGACGGCTGGCTGGAGCAGACCGACAAGACCAGCCGCTATCTGGCCAAGATCGATTGGAACATCACCAATAATCATCGTCTGGAATACACGGGTATTGGCGACAAAGCTGAATCCAAAGTGCGCTATTACGGCTACGACTATGCCAATGCTAGCCACAACGCGATACAGGCGTCGCTGTCGACCTACAAGAATAGCGCCAACAATACGCCGACGGTTGGGGCGGACGTCTCAATCATTAAATACACGGGGAACCTGACCGACGACCTCACGCTGACCGCAAACTACGGCAGATCGGTCAGCCCACACTCGAACCAGTATGAAGGTGTGGATCTGCTCAACACACGCCAAGTTAGCGCGCCAAATGCTGCTCGCGCGCCTGGCCTGGTCTATGTAAACCCCGTGCCACTGCCTTTTGGTACATTTGCTGAAGGTTCCAAGGCCAAGGATGAGGTCACGTCCTTCCGCTTTGACGTTGAATATAAGCTCGGCAGGCACACGCTTCGCGCCGGTCTTGACGACAACAAGCTGAAGTCAATCGAGGCCGGTCGGGTTTATGTCGGTGGCGGCTTGTGGAGCTATTTCAGAACGTCAACACCAAACACAGCGATCTCGCTGAACGGAACACGGGTTGCCGTCGCCTCGGGTGGTGGTCTAGGCACACAGGGTTACTACGCTCGTGAACAAATCGTCAATGACCTTACGAATGCCTATTCTGACCAAAAGGCGCAGTACATCGAAGATCGCTTCCAGATCACGAAAAATGTTCTGCTAACCGCTGGCCTGCGTCGGGAAGACTACACCAATCTGAACGGTGACAAAGTCGAGTTCCTGACAATGAAAAACCAGTATTCGCCGCGTTTTGGCGCGTCCTGGGATGTCAACGGCGACTCTTCGTTCAAGACCTTTGGTACCGCCGGTCGCTACAGTGTGCAGATTCCGACGCACATCGCAGTTCGTGGTGCTAGCCGCTCCTTGTTCACTCGCCAGTACTACACCTACACGGGTGTAGATGCGTTGGGTGCGCCGACAGGTCGTGTGGCAATCACCGGAATCACCTCGTCGAACAACGAGTTCGGTCAAGCCAAGGACCCACGTACCGTGGCCGCGCTGGATATGAAGCCGACCTATCAGGACGAGGTCACACT
>JBKJMK010000317.1:0-8559 GCA_046596005.1 Usitatibacteraceae bacterium
ACATGCTTTACTATTGTTCGTGACCACCAAGCGGCCATCGTTCACCTAATTGAGACTGGACATCCGTCTCCTGCTTTCTCATTGGCACGCAGCGTTCATGAAGGGTTCATTCGTGGGTCTTGGTTTCTCTTCTGTGCAACCCAAGAACAAGCTGACGAGTATCTAGACGAAAAGAAACTTTCGCGATTAGATGGAACAGGGCTTCACATCGCGGATCTCATCAAGTCGCTTGAGCAGCACCCAAAATTCGGACATAGAGAACTCAAAGCAATCCATTATTCTGCATGGGAAGCGCTTTGCGATTTCGCACATGTGGGCGGTAGGCTGGTCAATCACTGGAATTCAAGCGAAGGGATTGAAGCGAACTTTACTGCTAAGGAAGTAGACGAGGTTCTGATTTTGACTGCAGTGTACGCGGCGCTCGCTGCTGTTTCAATGGTGCAACTAGCTGGGTCAGAATCCGATGTGGATGCCCAGCATGTTGAGCAAATCCACGACCAGGTCAAAGCGTTCAATTGGCATCCTTGAACACATGAGGTGGTGCAACACACTTAAATGAAACTTTCCAGCAATTGTGGAGTGCGCAATTTCACACCTCCCAACACCACACCCGCACAAACCCCCACGCCGCCGATTCCCGCTAAGATGCTCCCCAAACACAAAGCACCACGCGCACGCGTGGATAGCAGCGGAAATCAACGAGGAGAAGTGGTCGATGAATACAACCGATAGCGGGCACGCGAAATCGATGGCTTATCCGTGGCTGGTGGTGGCGATCCTGATGGTGGCTTATGTGTTTTCGTTCGTGGATCGACAGATATTGAATCTGCTGGTGGGGCCGATCCGGCGCGATCTGGGGATCAGCGATACGCAGATGAGCTTGCTGATGGGTTTTTCGTTTGCGATTTTTTATACGATTCTGGGCATCCCGCTTGGGCGACTCGCCGATAGCTGGAATCGTCGTGGCCTGATTGCGGGTGGCGTGGTGGTCTGGAGTTTTATGACGGCCTTGTGCGGGCTGGCGAGTTCGTATTGGCAGCTGTTCCTGTTTCGCATCGGCGTCGGCGTCGGCGAGGCCACGCTTTCACCGGCCGCCTATTCGATGATCGCCGATTATTTCCCGCCTGAAAAACGTGCGACCGCGATCAGCGTGTACTCGATGGGCATTTATCTCGGCTCGGGCATTGCCTTTCTGGTGGGCGGACTGGTGATCCAGTTCGCGGTCGCGCAGGGCGCGGTGACGTTGCCGCTGGTCGGCGATGTGCGTCCGTGGCAGATGGTGTTCTTCGTCCTCGGTATCAGCGGTATCTTGTTCAGTTTTGCGTTTTTATTGGTACGGGAACCCGTGCGCGAGGGCGTCGGTGCCGGCATCAGCGTACCGTTTGGCGAAGTGGTAGCACATCTGTGGCGCAATCGGCGCACCGTGCTCTGTCACAACCTGGGCTTTGCGATGCTGGCGTTTTGCTCGTATGGCACGGCGGCATGGGTGCCGAGTTTTTTTATCCGCACATTCGGCTGGAAAGCAGGGGATGTCGGCATTATTTACGGGCTGATCGTGATGGTGTTCGGTTGTCTGGGCATCGTTTTTGGTGGCTGGCTGACGGATCGGTGGCTCAAGCAGGGCAGGACCGATGCGGCGCTGCGGGTGGGCATCCTCGCGTCCTGCATCGCCATCATCGGCGGCGTTTATCTCGTGGCAAACACGGGTACGCTGGCTGCCATCCTGATGGTGCCGACAGTGTTTGCGCTCGGCATGCCATTCGGTGCGGCACCTGCCGCGATCGTGGCAATTGTTCCCAACCAGATGCGCGGCCAGACTGCCGCTGTTTATCTGTTCATCGTCAATTTGATCGGCCTCGGTGTCGGGCCAACCGCTGTGGCCCTGGTCACGGACTTTGTGTTTGCCGACGATCTCGCGTTGAAATGGTCGATGCTCATCGTCGGTACCATCGCCAACATCGCGGCGATTGCGTTGCTCGCCGCAGGCTTGCAACCGTATCGGGAGACCATCCGGCGATTGCGCGGCTAACCAGCCACAACCGCCAGCAAGGTTGTTTTGTCAGCTTGCAAATCGCATAATCACCCCCTTGCATCGCTGCATCAGACCACGTCCCCGCTCATGTTTCCGCAAACCGACATCAATCAGATCACCCACGTCATTACGCTTGCGATTGCGCCAGTGTTTTTGCTCACTGCCGTCGGAACCCTCATTGGTGTGCTCGCCAATCGCCTGGCGCGTATTGTCGACCGCATCCGTGTGCTTGAAGACCTGCTGCAGGAAATTGGTCTGGACGAGTTAATGCCGGCGAGAGACGAACTCGATAGCCTGCGGCAACGTTTGCGACTGATTTACTTCGCCGTGGCGTCTGCCGTTTTCTGCGCGCTCTTCGTAGGCCTGCTGATCATTGTCGCTTTTATTGACGCGTTTATGTCGATCAATCTGGCGAAATTCGTCGGCATACTTTTTATCATGGCAATGGTCGCGTTCATCGGCAGCCTGATTGTCTTTCTGCGCGAGATTTTCCTCGCGGTCGTGAGTACCCGCAAGTCGATGCTGTAACCCCTTTGCCGGCGAGCCCTCTCTAAAAGGCACACAGATGACATCGTTTGCACATTCGCTTATGCGCACCATTCGGCGGCCACGGCTGTTCACCTCGACGCTGATTGCCGTCGCGCTGTTCGCATTGTTGCTGCCATCGGTGGCACCGAGTCGCGCGTTGCTGATCTCGTTCAACGTGGGTGCCGGACTTTTTTTGAGTTTGATGTTGGTGATGATGTTTCGCGCCACGCTGGCGACAATGCACACGCGTGCCCGGATACAGGACGAAGGCAAATGGACGGTTCTGGTTCTCAGCCTTTGTGTCGCCGCCGTGGTGCTATTCGCACTGTCCCATGAATTGCACGCTGCAAAGGACAAGTCGTTTGGCGATATCGCGCTCGCCAGCAGCACAATATTTCTTGCCTGGCTATTCGTGGCAGTGGTATTTGCCCAGCATTACGCCCACAGCTGGCACTTGAGGCCCGGGCAATTAATTTTTCCAGGCACGGAAACGCCGGATTATCTGGACTTTGCCTACTTCTCCGTTGTGGTCAGCATGTGCTGTCAAACCTCCGATGTGGTGATTACATCGTCAGCGTTTAGACGACTGGTGATGTTGCACAGTATCGTTTCGTTCTTTTTCAACGTGATCATCATCGCGATCACGGTGAGTGTGGTGGCGGGTGTGTTGTAGTTTTTTTGTGGGAACGAGATCGCCGACGCTGTCCAGAGACCACTGGATCTCCGCAGTTCGTCACCGTTTATCGTCGAGTCGTCGCAAAGACGTTGCTGCCGGGTCAGGTTAGCGGCAAGCTACCGTCGGTTCGCTGCGCTGACGATGGGGGGACAATCTGACAGATTTGGTGCTTGGGAATCACGTTACAGCCATCAGAAGCGATAATGTTCAGCCAGAACATTCCCGGGTTTCCAACTTTCGTCGCACTCACATACATTTTATTTTTGGATGTCACGCCATGCTTCGCCACACCCTTTTTTCCCTTGTTGTTTCATTGGCCCTGATCGCATGCAGTAAGGTGGGCGAAAAAACTGACAAGTCTGCCGCCGCCGTGGCGGAAAAGCCGCTGCTGATTGCTGCAGAAGATCTTCTCACCGTCCGCAACAACGCACTCGCCTCCGGCCCATCGATTACCGGCTCCGTTCAACCCGAACGCCGCGCGGATTTGCGTGCCGAAGTGCCGGCTGTGGTGCTGCAGGTCTTGAAAGAAAACGGCGACATCGTGCGGCGCGGCGATCTTTTGGTGCGGCTCGACGCCACCGCCATTCGTGACAGTCTTGCGTCGTCAGAAGCGTCGACCCGCGCCGCCGACCAGGCCTTCGTGCAAGCCGAACGACAGTTCCAGCGCATGACGACATTGCGCGTTTCAGGGATGGTGTCAACCCAGGCACTGGAAGACGCGGAGAGTCGGCGCAACAACGCGCAGAGCGACCTCGCCGCCGCCAGGACGCGCGCTGCGCAGGCACGCCAGCAATTGCAGCGCACCGAGGCGCGCGCGCCGTTCGATGGCATCGTCAGTGACCGCAAGGTTTCGGCCGGTGATACTGCACAGATTGGTAAAGAACTGCTGAAGGTAATTGACCCCGCGAGCATGCGTTTTGAAGGCCTCGTGTCAGCAGACAATATTGGTGACGTCAAAGTCGGTCAGCCGGTAAGTTTTCGTGTCAACGGCTATGGCGAACAGGAATTCACTGGCAAGGTGAGACGAGTCAATCCTTCGGCCAATACGACCACGCGCCAGGTTGAGGTGCTGGTTGATTTTTCTGGTGAAAAGCAGCCGAAGCTGGCGGGACTCTACGCCGAAGGACGCATCGAAGCGGCGAGCACGACCAGCTTGACGGTACCGGCAACGGCATTGGTCCGCGATGGTGACAAGACCTCGGCTTGGCGTCTTAAGGACAATGCCTTGCAGAAAGTCAGCCTGGTGATTGGCGAGCGTGATTTGCGCAGCGGAGATTTCGTACTAGTCAGTGGGTTGGCTGATGGCGATAAACTGATTCGCTACCCGACGGCCACGCTAAAAGACGGCCAGAAAGTGGTGTTGACGGCGGCCAACCCGCCTGCGAACGTGGCACCCGTCGCGAACCCGACGACAGCGCCCGTGGCGGACGCCAACGTGAAAGGAAAGTAGCCATGTTCCTGTCCGATTTCAGTATCAAGCGACCGGTGCCGACGGTCGTCATCATTATCATGCTCATGGCACTCGGCTTGTTGGCGCTGAAGAATTTGCGCGTCAACCAGAATCCCGATGTCGAACAGCCGGTCATCGTGGTCAATATTCCCTACCCGGGTGCCTCACCTGACACAGTGGAACGCGAGATCGTCAATCGTGTTGAAAAATCCCTGCAGAGTATTTCGCAGGTCTATCAGATACAGTCAACGGCCGGCGAGAGTGCGGCCAGCATTGTGATGATCTTCAATTTCAAGAAAAACATGATTGAGGCTTCCGATGAGATACGCAATGCGATTGCCTCGGTGAGGCACAAGTTGCCGGCTGAAATGCGCGAGCCGATTTTGCGACGTGTCGATCCGTCCACGCAACCCATCATGCAGATGGCGTTGTCGTCAGCGACGCAAACACACGCTGAAATATCGCGCCTCGCCGAAGATGTTCTCGCCGACAAGTTTCGCGCCATCGATGGCGTCGCGACGGTCAACGTCAATGGATCGCTGCGGCGTGAGCTCTCAGTCCTGCTGCGCGCCGAGAAACTGCGCGAATACAACGTCTCGGTGACCGATATCGTCGCTGCACTGCGTGCGCAAAATGCCACTGCGCCTGTCGGGCGCATCAAAGGCCCGCTGGATGAACAAAGTATTCGGCTCGTTGGGCGCATCGAATCGCCGGCCGAATTTGAACAGATTGTCCTGAAACGACGCGGCAATGAGATCGTCCGCCTCGGCCAGGTCGCGAGTATTTCAGATGGCTTTGCGGAACTCGCCGGCTTCAGCGTCCGTAACGGCCTGCCGAATGTCGGTATCTCAGTCACGCGCTCGCGCGACGCCAGCACCGTCACCGTCGCCACCAAGATTCGCAAGAGCGCGGAGGAAATCAACAAGACGCTGCCCAAGGGCACCAGGCTTGAGGTTACCCAGGACGGTGGCAAGAATGCACAAAGCAGTTTGCAGAATGTGATCGAGGCGCTGATGTTTGGTGCGCTGCTGACCATTGTCGTGGTCTACGCGTTTCTCAATTCATGGCGCTCAACGCTTATCACGGCACTCGCGTTGCCTACCTCGGTGATTGCGGCCTTTATTGCAGTGTGGGCTTGTGGATTCACACTCAACTTCATGACCCTGCTTGGCCTCTCGCTGGCCATTGGCGTGCTCATCGATGACGCCATCGTTGTTCGCGAGAATATTGTCCGGCATATGGAAATGGGCGCAGACCGACGCACGGCGGCAAGCACCGGTACGCAAGAGATCGGCCTCGCCGTTACCGCGACCACGTTTTCGATTATCGCTATTTTTATTCCCGTTGCGTTTATGGGCGGAGGTGCCGGGGAATGGTTTCGGCCGTTTGCCTTGACCGTCGCCACATCGGTATTGGTGAGCTTGTTTATTTCGTTCACCCTCGATCCGATGTTATCGGCCTATTGGGGTGATCCGGTTGGTTACCAGCAGCGGCCGAAGAAAGGTATCAGTCTGGTGCTCTCGCGCTTCAACAAATGGTTCGATCACCAGGCTGATCGTTACGGTAACGTTATCGCGTGGGCGCTGCACCATCGCAAGTGGATGTGGCTGATCGCCGGCGCCAGCTTCGTCGCCGCGCTGGGCTTGCAGGAAAAGTTTGGCGGTACGAGTTTCCTGCCCACGTCAGACGGTGATTCCATCGCCATCGAAGTTCGCACGCCGTCCAGCGCGAGCCTCGGGTATTCGCGCCTGAAAGTCGAAACAGCGGCAGCGCTCGCCCGCACCTTGCCCGAAACGATCGCAACCAACAGCAACGTCAATGCGGGCGGTGGCCGGGTTTATGTGGATATTGGCAAGAGCACCAAGCGCAAGCGCTCAGGCACTGAGATTGCCGTCGAATTGCGCAAGATGATGCTGCAAATTGTCGGTGCCGAATATACCGTCCTCAACGACTTGAACAACGGTGCCAGAAAGCCCGTGCAGATTCTGTTTTCCGGTCCAGACTCGCGCCGTCTGATGGCCATCACCAGTGATTTCATGGTCAAACTCGCCGCGGTTCCTGGCGCGGTTGATGTCGGTCTCTCGCAGCAGGATCCTAAAGATGAATTGAGGATCGAGCTTAATCGCGGCCTTGCAAATTCGCTGGGCATTTCTGCAGGCGATGCCGCGCAGGCGTTGCGCGTCGCGTTTGCCGGTGTTGAAGTCGGCGATTGGGTTGACCCAACCGGCGAATCACGCGACGTCGCGGTGCGCCTTCACCCTGAAGACAGAGTCAACGCAAGCAATATTGAACGTCTGCCTGTTGCGGTCAGCGGCAGCAACATGATGGTGCCACTGGAACAGATTGCGACGGTAAAAATGGGTAAGGGCCCGGCGCAGATTCAGCATTCGGACGGTAAACGCATGATCACCGTCTCGGCCAACGCGCAGGGACGCTCGGCCGGAGAGGTGACGGCCGACGCGCTGAAAATTGCCAGGCAAATTGATTTCCCAGCCGGCTATGGCCTCGAGCTCGGCGGCGCATCGCGTGACCAGAAGGAAGTTTTCAGCGAGATGGGAATCGCGCTGGCGATGGGGATCGGCCTCATGTACTTTACGCTGGTGATTCAATTTGGATCGTTCACGGCACCGCTACCGATCATGCTGTCGCTGCCGCTCAGCCTCATCGGCGTGGTTGTTGCGCTATTGCTCACAAAGGGCACGCTGAACCTGATGAGTTTTATCGGCATCATCATGCTCATGGGGCTGGTTGCAAAAAATGCCATCCTGCTGCTTGATTGCGCCCGCAAGGAGGAAGCACAGGGGGTCAGTCGCGAAGACGCATTGATGCATGCCGGGCGCGTGCGTTTGCGGCCGATCCTCATGACGACGTTCGCGCTGATCGCGGGAATGATGCCAGTGGCGATTGGTCTGGGCGAAGGCGGTGAGTTTTATCGGCCGATGGCCATTGCCATCATCGGCGGCACAATCACATCGACCATTCTCACGTTGCTGGTCGTGCCGACGTTCTATGACAGCATCGAGATTGCCCGTGATCGCGCATTTGCCAAATTTCGCCTGCGACGGGGCCGCTGGAATGCGTTTATGGCGTTCGTGTTGACGATGGGAGAGGCACTCTTGGCGCTGATGTTTGTGCGGCTCGCCTATCGCATGTTGAAAAAGCTCTACGCATTGGTGACAGGGCGCCCGGTAAAAAGCGCCGCACTGGCCGCAGATGCGGTTGCTGTAACTGCTCGGATGTTGCCGTAGTAACTATGCCTGAATGAAGCGAAGTGTGCTCTCCTGTTCAGTCAGATCGTTTATCCACGCGGTGTTTCGGCAGTTTATACTCTGAACGCCTCGCCAGCGCTAGTGTTTAATAAAGGCGCACTATGGCAGCACGAGTCCTGAGCGCGCCTTTACAACGGAGATGTCGGCAGCACTGATGCGGCCGTTAACATCCACGTCGAACTGAAAGTTGGCTCCCGTCGTCGGTGCGAAGCGCGTCTTTACGCCGCTGATGTCGCTTGCGTTCACGGATCGGCTGTTGTTCACATCCCCCACGAGGAAACCCAGCGAGACAGCGCCGGTGCCGTTTCCATTTACACCAGAAAGTGTAACCGTCGCCCGCGTGTTGTCCGCAACGCCCGTAAGCATCACCCGGACCTCTTGATTGGAATTGATGGAACTGGTGACGACCCCATTCGTTGTCATGGCCGTGCCCGGGGCGGTGATGGGCTGATCGAACTGGAAAACGATTGTGTGTCCGGCGTCTGGCAGACGCGGCTCGACCGTGAACGCGCCATCAACCCGCAAATCAAATGTGCCAGCAGCGCCGTGGGTTTTCCGGGATTGCACGGCGAGCAACACCGGTGGCGATAGCGTGAAGCTCGCG
>JBKJMK010000036.1:0-6123 GCA_046596005.1 Usitatibacteraceae bacterium
GACGTTGAACATCGTGTGCGTGCCGCCGTACAACTTCGACGACGAAACAATGTGATCGCCGGTTTCTACAATGTTCAGCAGCGCCACCATCGAAGCCGCCTGCCCGCTCGCCGTCGCGACGGCCGCACGGCCACCTTCGAGTGCAGCACAGCGTTCCTCAAATGCTGCTGTGGTTGGATTAGACAGTCGCGTATAAACGTTGCCGAAGGTTTGAAGATTGAACAGCGACGCGGCGTGGTCGGCGCTATCGAAAACGAATGACGTCGTTTGATAAATCGGCAATGCGCGCGCGCCGGTGGCGGCGTCGGGAATTTGCCCGGCGTGCAGCGCGAGGGTTTCAAATCCGAATTGACGGTCTGGCATTTGGGGATCTTAGCGAAGTTTGTTGCGAGAGAGTGTAGCGAGAATAAGCAGCGTCGATTGATTACAAGTTGACATGTTCAAGTACGGGTCAATCGCCCAATCTACGGGACAAAAGTGCGTAAATCGCCATTCGGCGCGGTTTCCACGGTGAAAATTCCCGAAAAACCTCGCCAGTATTAGACTTTCAAATATTATGTACGCACTTTTCTGGTTCAGGTGCGGTTACTGCACCTGACGCTAGCATCCAGAAAACCAGTTCGCTGAAACTACCAACGACGAATGCTGACTCGCCGCCAAATCCAAAGCCGATCAGCTAGCACGCTACTGCCGCCAACAGGCACAGCAGCGTGAGTGCATGCGATTTCATTACTTCGCCTGCCCCAACTTCGCCTTATCCAGCACCGTCATTGCCGCCGCCACAAACCCACCTGCATCAGCAAGGTTCGCTGGAAGGATCAATGTGTTGCCAGCCTTGGCAAGGTTTCCAAACTGCTCGATATATTTTTCAGCCACTTTCAGGTTAGCCGCCAGCATTCCGCCCGGCGCCTCAAGTGCACCCGCCACCTGGCGCACCGCGCTGGCAGTCGCCTCGGCTACCGCGATCAGCGCTGCGGCTTCGCCCTGCGCTTTATTGATTGCCGCTTGCTTTTCACCTTCGGAAGCCAAGATGGCGCCTTGGCGCTGGCCGTCGGACAGGTTGATTTGTTCTTGACGCAAGCCTTCGGACTTTGCGATCACCGCACGCTTCTCACGCTCCGCCGTAATTTGCGCTTGCATGGCACGCAGGATCGATTCAGGCGGCGTCAAGCTCTTTAACTCGTAACGCAACACCTTGATACCCCAGGTGCGCCCTGCCTCGTCGAGGACGGCAACGATTTGCCGATTGATGTCGTCGCGGCTCTCGAACGTCTTGTCCAATTCCATCTTGCCGATTTCGGACCGTAGCGCCGTCTGGGCCAGTTGTGAAATGGCGAGCTCGTAGTTTGATGAACCGTAGCTGGCAAGCTTTGCGTCCATCACCTGAAAATAAATGATGCCGTCGACCGCGAGCTGCGTGTTGTCCTTGGTGATACAGACTTGCTCGGCGATGTCGAGCGGTACCTCTTTGAGCGAATGGCGGTAAGCCACGCGATCAATGAAGGGCGTGATCCAGTTAAAACCCGGCTGCAGCACGGTATGAAATTTGCCAAGGCGTTCCACCACCCAGGCGCTTTGCTGCGGGACGATCTTCATGCCTTCGATAATTAAAGCGACAAAGAACGCGCCGACAAAGACGCCGATGGCAACACCAGGATTCTGTGTCATAAAGCCTGCGGCACCACCGATAATCACAGCGATGATCAATTTTACAAACATGGAAATCTCCTTACGAGGTTGTTCTACGACTGTTGCAATTTCGGGAATGGTTAATTTCATTGACGTCTTATCGGTGCGGGCGTATCCGGCCGCATCATTCTTGCTCTCAAGCATCGCGGGCACCGCGTGCTTCGGGGATAACTTTGTCGCTAGTTTCGCCGCTAATTTTGTCGCTGCAGACTGTGGGGTTGGCGACGATTGTTGATTCGTCGCGGTCGTTGTATCCGCCGGCGTTTGCGATGCATTTTTGGCTTTGTCAACTTCGGCTTTGATTGTTTTCGTGATCTCATCAACCCATTTGAACTTGCTACTGCTCAAGCCCGCAGTGGCGCCGAACACCGCCAGCGCGACCCACTTCGAATGGGTTACTGACCACGCAATCAGGCCGGTAATTAACCCGTTGATGAGCCTGGATAGCATCAAGCGCCCGGCCGCTGACTACCCACGACCCAGCATTGCCCGTCCTGCGCAAGAATATGCAGCGTGTCGCCTATGCCCACTGCACTCGCCGTGACATCACCGGGTTTGATACGTGCATCCCAATCGGTACCGCGATACTTTATGCGCAACGTACCCTCGGCCTGATTGACCCAGCTTGCCACGGTCACCGCCTGACCGGTATCGATTGCATTTGCCTGATCGCCATCGGTGCGATGACCGGCGTGCCAGTGATGCACCCACCAGGTACCAATGCCGGCGACGATACCGGCAGTCGCCACTTGCCCAAAAAAGGGCACGCCAAGCCAGGCGGCCAGCGCGGCAGCAAGGGCACCCACACCGATCACGAGCAAATAAAATGTTCCCGTCATCAATTCGATGATGACGAGTGCGAAGCCAATTGTGGTCCAGACCAGATAGTCCTGCATGATTTTCTCCAAACGTTTATCCGGAACGACGCTTCCAGGAACCGTTCCGCATGAATTGGATGCCAGTATTGATTCGCGGGCGATGGCCGTCAAGCCAGTTGTCATCTGCGCCCCGCACGATGTGACGAATGGCGACTGGTCTTGACGAATGGCGAGTGGTCGACTCGAATGCTGTCTAAAACGGGCGTTTTGCCGAGATCACCCTGGTGTTTACGCCCGCGTAGTTCAAGCCGCCGAATAATCGCGCGTGTTCAATCTTTACGCACCGATCCATCACCACATCGAGACCGGCCTCGGTTGCGCGGTCGGCAGCGGCATGGTTGACGACGCCGAGTTGCATCCATAAGCATTTCGCGCCAAGACGAATCGCGGCCTCTGCCAGCGGTTCAATTTCCTCCGCTTTGCGAAAGCAATCCACCATATCGATTTTCTCTGGCACATCGTCGAGCGTCGCGTAGCATTTCTCACCCAGCACTTCTTGATAAGCAGGATTCACCGGGATGATGCGGTAGCCATGCTCCTTCAGATACTTGGCCACAAAGTAGCTGGGTCGCCACCAGTTAGCAGATAGGCCGACCACGGCAATGACGTGATTTTGTTTAAGGATGCGGCGCAGTGAATTGATATCGTCCATGCTGTTTTTGAGTTCCCGGCGCGCCGGAGGTATTCCGGGCTTTATCGAGAATGCCAGAAAACCGCTGGCAGTGCTGAGGAGCGACGATGATGCGGAGCGCTTGCATGCGGGCGATGTGTTCCAGTCGCGCTAACACACTCCAGCATTGGCGCGGCGTTTCAGGCCTTTCCAGCCCGGGAAGTCCGCCAAATGGCGTTCTGTGTAATCTGAGATTAAGAAAGTACGTTCACGCTGCATATCGCCTTCTCCAAAGCTCTTTCCCGGGATTCAATTGTCCTTGCTTACCAAAAATAGATTTGCAGGGCGTTCTCTTCGACTCTTTTCGGAATATCGCGCAACAGGTCTTTCTGATCGCGGAAATTTGCGGCGCTGCGTTGCAGCAGATTATCGATTTCCGCCATGTCGTATTTGCCTTCGTCGGCTGTGGCCGATCGCAAGTCTTTTTGATCCGGGAAAATTCCCATGCCCGACATGATGCAATACCAGGAAAAAATCGGGTAACCTTTGCCGATTACCTGCTTACCCACGCCCGCCGCGATGCTTTTTCCCGCCATCCAGGTGGCGTACAACTGCTGCAGGGACTCGGATAAATTCATGTTCGCGGCGTTGGCACGCCAATAATCGGTATCGGTTCGCGAATTGGTTTTGTAGTGGGTGACGATGTAATCGCGCGTACCTTCGAAGTGTTCATTGACGCGTTGATTGAATTTTTCCTGCGCTGCTTCGCTCAGGTCACCTTTCTCCACACATTCAACGAAACCCGCCGCGGTTCGTTGAATGAAAAGCAGCGCCGTGGCTTCGAGAGGTTCGATAAAACCTTGCGACAAACCGACGGCAAGGCAATTTTTGTTCCAGTGTTTCGTCACCCGGCCGATCTTCATTTTTAGATGACGGGCAGGCGTATCGGATTCCAGCAGTCCCAACCGTTCCCTCAGTTCATGCTCGGCTTCATCAGCCGAACAGAACGCAGAGCTGTAAACATAGCCATTGCCAAACCGGTTGGTTAGCGGGATTTTCCATTCCCAACCGTGTTTTAAAGCAGTTGACACGGTTTGCGATGGAATTGCATCGCCGAGAGGCGTGGGCATCGCGACGGCCGAATCGTTGAAAAGATTATTTGCAAAGCTGACGTAAGGCGTTGCGAGTGTCTTCTGGATCAGCATGCCAGCAAAGCCGGTGCAATCAACAAAGAAATCCGCGCCGATGATTTCGCCTTCTTTAGTCGCAATCGATGCGATCTCGCCGCGTTCATTCAGATTGGCGTGAGTGACGTGGCAGCTCCGATACCTCACGCCACGCTCCAGGGCTTTTTTGTGCAGAAACTGCCCTACCAGCACCGCGTCGAAGTGATAGCCGTACCAGACATCGAAGGGAAAATTGCGATTCGGCTTGGGTGCCATATTTTTTTCGGCAAGATGCGACGCGATGAAAAAACGATTGGGATGCGCGTACAGGTCGGCACCATTCGCGCGCGCCTGCGCATTGTGCACAAATTGCGTCATCGTGAGGTTATCGAGCATCGAGGCAAACGGGTGAAAGTAACTCTCGAAGCCGGGCTTTGTCGACCATTTATCGAACGTGATGCCGCACTTGTAGGTGGCATTGCATTGCGGCATCCACTCGGCTTCCTCGATACCGAGGCTGTCGAAGAAACCCCGCAACCAGGGTGTGGAACCTTCCCCCACACCGATAATGCCGACCACGGGCGACTCGACCACCGATATCTCCACGCCGCTTCGCATGAGGGAGTTGGCCAGAATCATCGCCGTCATCCACCCGGCCGTCCCGCCTCCGACGATGACAATTTTTTTTATCGTCGGCGGGATGCCTGTATCTTTTTTGGTCTGCTTGAAGGAGTAGCTGTAATTGAATAGCGTGGCAGTCATGGATTGGTCCGTGCGGTTGACGGTAGTGGCGGAAAAAACGCGGCAACCACTATGCAAAATGGCACCGCACAAAATGAAACAGAACCAAAATACGGTGGCCTACTTTTCTTCCCCCTGAATTCGACGCACCAACCACGCCTTGATTTCCTGCTCCAGTGCCGGCGTGACGTTACCCAATACCCCACGCCGGTGCGGCGCGATGTGCTCGGCAGGATCACTTGTAATGTCGAAAACGTAATAATCGAAGATCGCCCGCCACGCTTGCCGTTGTTCTTGTGGCAGCGTGTTCATGTTCAACAGGCAATGCAGCAGACCATCGAAGGCTGAATTGGCATTGGATTTGCTGGCTGAACCCGGTGCGCCTTTCCACCAGTAGTTGATCAGGATATTCAGCTCTTTGAGCGATTCGACGTGATGCCACCATAGCGTCGGAATATAGATCGCATCACCAGGCTCAAGCTCAGCAACTTGCGCTGCAGCAAGCGCGTTCCTGAATTTGGGGAAACGCTGGAAATCGGGTTTGTCGAACGCGACCATGCTGATCGGTGAGCCAGTCGGGGTGTAATCGACCGGCCCCAGATACAGATTGGCCACCTGCTCTGGCGGAAACAAGGTGAAGCGACGCTTGCCGGCAACGACACACGCAATATTGTTTGATTCGTCAATGTGCGCGGGGGTCGTGATCGCGTTGCCCATCCATATCCGGGGCGCCACAGAATCATCCATCACGGTGAGTTTATTTTCTGCCAAAAATCCCGGCAGACAATTGGAAATCAATGCGCTCTGTACCGCGACCGACGGGGGATTGGGAAATTGGGAATATCGGGCGATCTGCTCGATGACCGCCGAAATCGGCAGCTTGTTGCGCATGAAATTGAAGCCATTCATGTCATCCCGGTAGGAAATCCGGCCGTTGGCTTCAGGCGGGATCAACAGGACATCAACTGTGTTTCCGTTGTCAAACGCCGCCAGGTAATTGCACACTGCCTCGGACGACTGCCGTGCATGCTGCACTATC
>JBKJMK010000366.1:0-9611 GCA_046596005.1 Usitatibacteraceae bacterium
CTTGAGGCGAAACGTAAAATCCCAGATCAGCAATGCCCCGTGCGGCTCCTCAATCGTTTCCGTGATGTTAAAGCGCGGCTCATCCAGGCGCACGAACATGTCCGCAAAAATATGGCCGAGTTTTTCGCTACCGGTGACTTCGTTGAACGGATCACGAAAGTAAGCATCCTCGGCATATACCGTTGCGATGGCCGCCACCGTTACAGGTGTCAGTGTCTGCCAGTAGTCGACCAGACGCGCGAGTGGGATTGAACGCGTCATAGTTTTGTCGATTTTTTGATCGCGGTGAAATATAGCGAGTACGGCAACTGTTGCAGCACTTTCAACATGCGCGTGAAACGCTTCGGAAAGTGGATTTCGAACTCGCCTTTTTCAAACCCTTTGATAATTTCCGCCGCCGCTTCTTCGGGCGTAATCAGCGAGGGCATTTCAAAATTATTCTTGTCGGTCATCGGCGTTTTGACGAAACCAGGGCAGATAACGTAGATATCCAAACCCTTTTCCTTCAGATCCAGATAGAGCACCTCGGCAAGATTGATGAGCGCGGCCTTGGTCGGTCCATAGACCAGGCTTTTCGGCAAGCCCCGATAACCCGCCACGCTTGATACCAGCGCGATGCCACCCGCTTCCGCCTGCATGAATCGCGGAATCACAATTGACAGGCCGTTCAGGAAACCTTCCCAATTGATCGATACCATTTGTTTGGCAATTTTCAAATCAAGCTCCCAGGCGCGCATTGCGGTGTAATCGCCCGCCATGAAAACCACCAGGTCGTAGCCACCCCACGCCGCTACCAATTCCGCCTCGGCGGCTTTGATGGTGTCGACTTTAGTAATGTCCAACGGCAACGCAATTGCGCGTGCAGCGCCCAGGCGCGCCACCATTTCGTTAAGCTTGTCTGCACTGCGCGCGGACACCGCGACTTTTGCTTTCAGCGCGTGCAATTGGTTCGCGAGTGCGGCACCCATGCCGGTGGATGCACCGATGATCCAGACGCGTTTATTTGCCCAGTCGGTGATTTTGTTATTTAGTGCCATAACTTGTTACCCTTGATTTCAATTTTTAAACACTAGCACTGGCGCGGCTTTCGGGACATAAATGCCCTGAAGTGCCCGCGGAATGGCGGCCTGCGCCAGCCGAATTGGTCCTTGCTCCCGTGGACGTGAAGTCCTGACTTACTGGTGGCACATCGCCAATCTCAACGCTTCCTGAAAAAAATGCTTATCTCCGCAACCTTTACCCCAAACTTCGACATCGTGGTGCGATTCGCCAGTGTCTTTTCATCGACCATCCACATCCAGTCGTCCATATCCATGTGATAGGTGGAGTCTTCCACAGCGAGCGCCAGCACATAGCGCCAGCGTAATGCGTTACCAGCCGCTTCTCCCCTTGCTTCACCGACCACATCGCCCGCAGTGCCGATGTAGCGGTCGCCATCCTTGCGAATTTTCCAAACGCGTTTTTCGGTCTTGCCATCAGACCATTTGAACGATTCATCCAGCACACCCTCGTTTCCATTCCACCTGCAGTCGAGCTCAACATACATGCGTCTCAGCACTTTCCCCGAGCGATCCTGCACCATTCCCCAACCATCAACCTTGCCATTGAAATAAGTAGCGAGATCGAGCTTTGGTGTTTCTTTTGCGTAGTCCTGCGGTGTTACGGTCGCGCACCCGGTTATCCACATCGCCACACCCAGTGACATCAGCGCACGCATCATGATCAGACTCCTTTTTGTACAGGTAGCGGTATCGGCAGCGGTATTTCGCTGCGGTTAAAAAATGGCGCCCTTGCCAGCGCGATCGCAGCAAATGCTTTCAATACACAGGGCAGCAAAGCATAAATACCCGCCAGATACAGCAATGCGTCGGCAGACTGGGTAGCGCCGGGGCGATAGCCCAGCAGTGCCAGTAACGGCAGCGCAATGCCTGCCGCCAACGCAAGATTCATTTTGGTGACCAGATTCCACAGGCCAAAATACGCGCCTTCATTGCGCCCGAGGCCGCGCTTGTCGTCGTCATCGATGACATCTGCAAGGATCGACGGCGGCAAGGCCAGATCTGCACCGAGCCCCAAACCGGAAAGAATGCAGATGATCATGAATGGCGTCGTGTCGCCGGATTTGAGTGTGAACGTCCACACGAAGGCAATGATCGAGACCAGCATGCCAACAAACCAGGCACGGCCCTTGCCGATTTTTGCGGAGAGCATGACCCACAGCGGCATGCCCAGCGCGCCCGCGGCGAAGTAGGCAACCAGAAAATGCGCGGACAGTGCAGGCACCTTGATGACGTCGTCAATGAAGAACAGTACCAGTGTCGCGGGGATCGAGGCGGCAATACCGTTGAATATAAAAATGATCAGCAACTGCTTGAACATAGGGTTGTTTAGCGGTTTCCACATTGCCCGCAGGGCGTCTTTGCTGGCCGCCTGCGTGCGCGCCACTACGCGCGGCGAGAAAACAATTGTCAGCAGCACCATCACAAACAGCGTGGGCACGAAAATCGTGGCGAATTCCGCAAAGCCCTGACGTTGGCCATGCTGCTTCGAGAGTATTTCCGGTAACGCCGCGGCGAGAAATACGCCGACCAGCCCCAGCCCCTCGCGCCACGAGGTTACGCGCGTGCGCTCAACTTTATGATCGGAAATTTCGGCACCGTAGGCCTGATAGCTGATCTGTACCATGCTGAATGCGGTGTAGACCAGAAACAACATCGCCACCAGCCACCACGCCATCACGCTTTGATCCCATTGTGGCGGATTGAACAAACCAAACATGCCAAGCGCCAGGAACGGTGTACCGGTCATCACCCACAACATGCGGCCCATGCGTGAATCGCGGTAACGGTCACTCCAGTAGCCGAGCAAAGGGTCCTGGATCGCATCGAAGACGCGAGCGGCAAGCAGCAAGCCACCGATGGCAATGAGATTGAGCCCAACCACGTCGGAATAAAATTTCGGCACGTGCACGTAAATAGGCAGCGCCGCCATCGCCAGCGGAATACTGGTGAGGCTATAAGCGAGTAAACGCCAGTTGGAGACCCTGGCCGGTTCGGCAGAGGCGGACAAGCTATCTCTCGCGTGTCATAAGGACTCAACCCGAACTAAGGCGCGCCCAGCAGCTTGAGTCGCAGCGCTGGCTCACTCGATTTTTCCGACAGCCAAATATCGAAAAAAGCCCTGGCGAACTCTGGATCCGGAACCGTCGCAATCAGCTTTTCACGATTGTAAAATCGCGCCTCTTTGCCGGGTATCGACACGCCGATCAGCGAGTCACCTTTCTTGATGTCCGGGAAAATTTTCGCCATCTCATCCCCCCAGCGCTTAAGCTTTGCTTCGTCGCTTATGCCCTGCGTACGCATTTCCTTGACACTCCGTTGGGCGATGTCTTTGCCATTGAGCGTCATGTCGTAAACCAACTCGACCACAAACGGATCGGCGTGGGTAAAAGCCTTCATCTGCGTCCAGAGCCGCACGTCATAAACTTTCAAACCGAAGAAGCGCATGACCGCTTCTCCGCGTACCGCAAGACCCATCACGTCACGCGCAATCGTTTCCGGCAGGCTCTGGGCCCACGCGGGCGGCGCGCTCATCAATAACAGCGTAATGCAAATTTGCTGAACCAATGTTCGTGTTCCACGCACAATTCTCTCCTTAATCTTCGCGTCTCAATTCAATCTGCATGACGTCCGTTCGACCCGTGCGGAAACCCGCTTCACAGTAACAAAGGTAAAAGCGCCAAATCTGCAAAAATTTTTCATCAAACCCCAATGGTTTGATTTCGTTTACCTTGCTGTTCACGCGATGTAACCACCATTTCAGCGTTTCTGCATAATCAAGGCCAAAGCGGTACGGCTCACCGGCAACAAGACCGGCTTTTTTGGCATCGGCGATGAAACGCGGAATGGGTGCGAGCATGCCACCGGGGAAAATATACTCGCGAATGAAATCGCTGGTCTCGCGGTAACGCGCAAACACCTCTTCAGCGATAGTGATGGACTGAATTACCGCGCGACCGTTGGGTTTCAGGCGGTCGCGAACGGTCTTGAAATATGTTGCCCAGAAGCGTTCGCCAACTGCCTCAAACATTTCGATCGACACCACGTAATCAAACTGCCCCTCTACATCCCGATAGTCGATCAATTGCAAATCGACAAGATGATCCAAATTTGCAACCGCAATGCGCTTCTCGGCGAACTCAAGCTGCGCGGTGGACAGCGTAATGCCGGTAATTTTTACGCCGCGCGACTTGGCAGCATATTCGGCAAATCCACCCCATCCGCAGCCAATTTCAAGGATCGTCTCGCCCGGTTGGGGCTTGAGGAGGTCAAGAATGCGCTCATATTTGGCGGACTGTGCGGCCGCCATCGATTGCCCGGGGTTGCCGTTAAACACCGCGCTCGAATACGACATCGTTTCATCCAGCCACAGTTGGTAAAACTCGTTGGACATATCGTAATGCGCGGAGATATTCTTCTTTGCCTGCGCGCGGGTGTTGGCACGCAACAAATGCTTGATGCGAAAAAGCAACGCGACCAGCGGCTTGCCATAGAACACGGCTTCCAGCGCTTTCTCGTTTTCAACACACAGCATCAAAAATGCGGTGAGGTCGGAAGTAAACATGCGGCCATCCCGATAACTCTCCGCGACGCCGATTTCTGCGGACTTGATGGCCTCGCTCGCGACGTGCCAATCGGTAATACGTAAATCCGCATGCGGACCCGGTTGCGTGCCACGAAACATGGTGGTGTGGCCTTCGGGTGAGGTGAAGGTGAGCGAGCCTCTGTCCAGCCGTTTGATCAGGCTATAGAACAGTTTGGCAATCGCGGGCAGCTTGATCGCGGGCGGTAACGACGTGAGTTCGGTTGCAGTTGTATTCATGGTGGTGGTTTAGCGAGTGGTTTCGAGAGAGGGGGGTTCGGGCTTGGTAAAGAACGGCACGTGCTTCAGCCAAAGCTTCAAGGCGTGCCAGTGGATGCGCCCCACCACGCCGATCGTCATCAGCGGGTGGCTGAGGAACGCACGCAGTGCAGTGCGCGAAGTCAGCGGTTGGGCAGTGCCATGCATGGTGGTGACGATCAGCTTGCCAGCGTCATCGGCTGTTAAGTCATTGCCATCGAAATAGTCGATTTGCGCGAAGGCGCGACCAGCGACCTGCTCAAAGCGGAAGCGGTAATGGCCTTTCACCTCGCAAAACGGCGAGACGTGCAACACCTTTCGCGCCGTCAACCAGTCGCCCGCCTGGATAACGCGCTGATCGGCGTGTGCGACCAGATAGTTATGTCGCTCACCAAAAGTGTTGCTCACTTCCGCGAGTGCCGCACGCAGTTCGCCGCGTTGGTCGAAACAGTACCAAATGCTGATGGGATTGAATACATAGCCGAGAATCCGCGGGAACGTCTGCAACACAAGCTCGCCATCGGCGCTATCGATGCCCTCGCGCAGAAGTAAATCGCGTAGCCAGGTTTCGAGGTTGGATCCGTCGTGCGGGCCATAATCGCGCGTCGCGAAAGACAACAGGTTGAAGCGATCCTTTGATAGCCATCGATTTCCAAGCTCGCTCAATCGCGATAACGGCAGGCGCAGAAAAAATACGTCGTAGGAAAACTGGTGTTCCACTGGCCGGAAGCGTTTGTGGAACACGCGTCCCTGACATATCTCCGCCTGCGCATTTGTTGGCCAAACGCTCATGCGTCCACACCTGGGTATGCGCGGGAAAGGTCATTCGCGGCGGGCACGTTAGTTGTCCACGGCACTTTAGCGCCCAGGGCCAGTGCGACCGCGATGCCCGACATCAACCCATCTTCATGGAAGCCGTAGCGGGTCCATGCACCTGCGTACCAGGTGCGTCGCTGGCCCTGAATTCCTCGCAACTCGCGTTTGGACTCGGCACTGTCTGCGAGAAAAACCGGGTGGTCGTAATGCATCGTTTTGATCACCTTCCCGGGATCGGGCGCGATAAGTGGATTCATGGTCACGATCACGGGCGTGGTGAAGGGAAGCGGTTGGAGGCGATTGATGAGATAAGACAATGATACTGGTGAGGTTGCATCAGCATTGTTACGCGCTGCAAGCGTATCTGGATGCCAGGCCATGTAGTTCCATGCCGCCCATGCACGGGGACGGTCGGGAAGCAGGCGTTGATCCGTGTGCAGGATTGCGATGTTCGGCTGCCAGGGTATTTTCGACAGGATCTTTCGCACTGGTTCATCGCTGCTATCGGCATCATTGCCATTGTTTAAGAGCGCCAACGCCTCATTGGTGTGGCATGCCAGCACCACTTGATCGAAGTGCTCGATGCCCGCTGAGGAAGTAATTGTCACACCGGCACCATTGGCCTTGCCGCGTGTCACGCGTGTCAGCGCCGCATTGAGTCGGATATCTTTTATTTTCGCCGCGAGCTTTGTGACATAGTTTCGCGCGCCCCCTTTGACGGTGCGCCATTGCGGGCGGTCGTTCACCGAGATCAAGCCGTGATTGCGACAGAACGCAATAAAGGTAGCGAGGGGGAAATCGTCAATTTGCTGCGTTGGGGTCGACCAGATGCATGCCGCCATCGGTTTCAGATACCAGTCGCGAAACGCGTTGCCATAGCTATTTGCCTGCAAATATTCGCCCAGCGTCCCAAGAAGAGCCTGTTTTCCGTCTGCAAGGGCAGTGGCTTCGCGATTGAAGCGCAACATGTCTTTTAACATTCCCCAGAAGGCGGGTTTTAACAAGTTTGATGGTTGTGCAAACACGGTCGAGATACTGTCTGATCCGCACCACTCCAGCTTGCCACGGCCATCCGCACCGAGCAGTTTGATGCCAAATGACATTTCCGACAGCGCCACGTCGACATCGAGATGCTTGAACATGGCGATAAGGTTTGGGTAAGTCCAATCGTTGAACACCAAAAAACCGGTGTCAACAGGGTAGGTGACGCCATCAACCGTGACGTCCACTGTGTGCGTGTGACCGCCCAGATAATCGTTCTGCTCAAACAGGGTGACCTGGTGCGCGCCAGCGGCATGGCGTTCAAGCAAATACGCACATGAAAGCCCGGCGATGCCGGCACCGATCACCGCAATTTTCATGCTGTCATTCGCCTTTGGTTTTCTGGACGCATCTGCCTACTTACGCGCATTGATTTCAACCATCATTTCGTTGGGCCGCAAAATGCACGGCATAAAGGGTGGATCACAGTGGGCAAAGTCAATAGCACTGCACGGCTTGAGCGCCCACTGCCTTTGCGATTTCTTCCTGCAATATCGATTTACACTCGGCACAGCGTGCCCATGCGCAACCGCCTGCGCTCGCCAACAGAGTCCACATGTGTTTCCCGTTTCCGCGGGATGCCAACAGGTGCAGATAAATATTACTGCTTGGAATTCACGCGCATTGATGGCACAATTCGAATTATAACCTATTCAGTCAATTTGTGACCACCAAGTCATACATTGAACCAACAAGATCAAACAGTGTCAATTTCCCGTGCTTTCAATAAAAATTCCCTTTAGAAAACAGCAGTTTGATGCGCGTGAAGAGGCAATCCTCGACGCCGTGAACCGGTTATTATCGGAAAAAGGTTTCGACTTGATGACGATGGACGATGTCGCCGATGCAGTCGGTGTTGCCAAAGGCAGCCTGTACAAACATTTTTCATCCAAGGAAAAACTGGCCGCTTCGGTGATGATGCGCCTGCTGAACCAGACCGTTGATGTTCTGGACGGAATGCCAGGCGAATGGCGCGCGGCACAGCGGCTTGAGGAAATACTACGCTGGTCGTTGCAACACCGCATGCGTGGCGGCGTTCCACACCTGCCCTCAACGCGCGGCGCGCTGCAACGCTCGTTGATGTTTAACCTGGAATATCTCGCGCTTGCGTACAAGGTAAACAAGCGGTTTTACGCCTTGGTTGAGGATGCCAAACGCGATGGCGACATCAACAGCAAAGTTCCCGACGATGTGATCGTCTATACGCTCTACGCCCGCTCATGCGATCCAACCATCGATTATCTGCGCCGCGACGGCAAACTTTCAGATGAACAAATCGTTGAGTCCATGGTCGAGGCAACTTTTCATGGCCTGGGCGGGTCGAAATGATTGTTGCGGCTTGCAAATTCACCGTGCTGTCTTGTTTACATGCTTCAATGCATTAGTGGTTAATACACCAGCGCATCAGGGGCGGCTATTGCGATACGTCGCAAACGCCGTAATATAGATACTGTTTAACCGTTTATTTGACAGATTTTTCAATTCGGGTATTTCAATGAATTCCAATACTTCCAGCCAAGCCGCATCGATGCCCACGCCAATGCTTTATCCAGACTTGTTTCGCGATCTTGAAAAATCCCGCTGGAATATGGCGAGTGACATTCCCTGGGATAGTTTCGACCCGGCCCAGCTGACCGACGAACAGGCAATGACCATCAAAATGAACGCGATCACCGAATGGTCTGCGTTACCTGCCACCGAGATGTTTCTGCGCGACAATCAGGACGACAGCGATTTTTCAGCCTTCATGTCGATTTGGTTTTACGAGGAACAAAAACACTCTTTGGTTTTGATGGATTATCTGAAGCGCTTTCGCCCGGACCTGGTGCCGACCGAGCAGGAACTTCACGCGGTGCGCTTTCAGTTCGATCCTGCGCCGGCGCTGGAAACGCTGATGCTGCATTTCTGCGGTGAAATTCGCCTGACACAATGGTATAGACGCGCCTCCGAATGGCACACCGAACCGGTAATCAAGAAGATCTACGACACCATTTCTAAAGACGAAGCCCGCCATGCGGGTGCGTACTTTCGTTACATGAAGCGCGCCATTGAAAAAATGGGTGGCGAGGCCAAGGTGGCATTCGCCAAGATCGGCGTGTTGATGGCAAGTTCGGGAAAGAGCGGCAAGCCGCTGCACCCGACCAATCTTCATGTGAACAAGAGTCTGTTTCCAAACGATACCGTGCAATCAAGGTTGCCCGATCCCGAATGGCTTGAGCGCTGGCTGGACACACAAATCCAGTTCGACAAGGTGTGGGAAAACCGTGTGGTCAATGGCATCCTGAAGCAACTGTCGAGTTTATTTGAGCGCAGCTTTGAGACTTCAACCGACCTCAATCGCTACCGCAAGGAGTTGATTGCCGGCCTCGCAGCTCCTGTGCTGCAGCCGACGTAAACCACAAATGCAATGAGCGCATGGCGTAAAATAATGCAATGCGTCCAACATTTGAAAACAAGTTCTGCGCGCCCGGCGAACTGATCGTCCGCACCAAATTGCTCGACCGGAAACGCGCCTTCACCAACGGCGTATTCGATGTATTGCATCGTGGCCATGTCACTTATCTTGCTCAGGCACGCGCGCTCGGCGCGTCACTCATTGTCGCGCTGAATTCCGATGCGTCAGTGAAGCGACTGGGCAAGGGCAAAGATCGTCCGATCAACCTGCTCGAAGATCGCATGGCCTTGATCGCCTCGCTTGAATGCGTGTCCCTTGTCACCTGGTTTGAAGAAGACACACCGCTGCAGCGCATACTGGAAGCGCGTCCCGATGTGCTGGTGAAAGGCGGCGACTGGGCAATCGATAAAATCGTCGGCGGCGCAGAAGTCAAGAGCTGGGGTGGTAGCGTGCACGCGAT
>JBKJMK010000169.1:0-3517 GCA_046596005.1 Usitatibacteraceae bacterium
CGCCTGCAACATGTAGTGTGAGTGGCGTGAATGGCGTCACGGTGACCGGTGTGGCGCAAGGCAGTTGCACCATTGCCGCCAATCAGGCGGGCGATGCTACCTACAGTGCTGCCTCTCTCGTTACACAAACCTTCCCGATTGGGGCCAACGTGCCGTCCTCGGTGACGCCGGTCATCGCGGCCGGCGGCGCACACAGCCTTGCATTGCGCGCCGACGGATCGCTGTGGGCCTGGGGATCCAACACCAACGGCCAGTTGGGAGACGGGTCCACAGTGCAGCGTAATGCACGCGTGCAGGTCGGCATCGGCTCGACGTGGCGGATGGTGGGAGCAGGTGGTTCTCATAGCCTGGCGGTACGTACCGACGGCACGCTCTGGGCGTGGGGTGACAACAGCCTCGGGCAGCTCGGCGACGGCACCAACGTTCAACGCAACTCGCCGGTGCAGGTGGGCAATGCCAGTACTTGGACCGCAGTAGAGGCGGGCCAGGGTCACAGCCTCGCCTTGCGCGCGGATGGCACGCTCTGGGCCTGGGGCGATAACTTCTTTGGCGAGGTAGGCGACGGTTCGCAGATTGACCGTAACGCGCCGGTGCAGGTGGGCACCGCGACCAACTGGACCGCGATCGCGGCTGGTCGGTTCCACAGCCTCGCCGTCCGCGCCGATGGCACGCTCTGGGCGTGGGGAAGGAACAGTGAAGGGCAGTTGGGTGACGGCACAGTCACGCAGCGCTTAGCACCGGTACAAGTGGGCGCAGCCTCCAACTGGACTACCGTGGTAGCCACAGATGATTTTAGCCTTGCACTGCGCGCCGACGGCACGCTCTGGGGCTGGGGAAAAAACAGCAATTTCCAGCTGGGCGACGGCACCACTGCGCAGCGCAATGCGCCGGGGCAGATTGGCAGCAGTACGGCGTGGACGGCCCTGGCGGCGGGGGCAGTGCACAGCCTTGCCGTTCGCGCCGACGGCACGCTCTGGGCCTGGGGCGATAACGTCTATGGCCAGTTGGGCGACGGTACCTTAGCCACGCGCACCACGCCGATACAGATTGGTACTGTCACCACCTGGGTAGCAGCGGCAGGAACCAATTCCAGCAGCCTCGCGCTGCGTGCCGACGGCACTGTCTGGTCGTGGGGGCTCAACAGCAGTGGCCAGCTGGGCGACGGCACTCTTACAACTCGCACTGCGCCGGTGCAGGTTGGCGCGCCTGACGCGCCCACTGTCGGACCCGCGACAGGTGGCAATGGTCAAGCATCTGTGAGCTTCACCGCACCGGCAAGCAACGGTGGTAGTGCGATCACCCATTACACCGCGACCAGCAGCCCCGGATTGAATACGGCCAGCTGCGTAGCACCTTGCACCACGATCACGGTGGTGGGACTCAGCAATGGCACGGCCTATACGCTCACGGTTACCGCGACCAACAACTTTGGCGCGGGTGCTGCGTCAGGCGTGTCGAACAGTGTGACGCCCGTTGCTTCACTGACCACGCAGACCATCACCTTTGGCGCACAAGGTGCGCAGACCTTTGCGCCTTCCGGCACCTTCACGCTGAATCCACTCGCCAGCGCGTCGTCGGGTTTGCCGGTTGCGTACAGTTCAACCACGACGGGCGTGTGTACGGTGAATGCCACCAGCGCGTTGGTCACTATCGTCACCGCCGGTACTTGTACGATTGCAGTCAATCAAGTGGGCGACGGCACCTATAGTCCGGCAGCGACCGTCACCCAATCGATCACCATCAATAAAGCCAACCAGGCCGCGCTTTCTGCCGCCTCCACCCAGACCACGCTTGCTGTCGGCCAGACGGCTACGCACAGCACCACCGGCGGTACCGGTGGCGGTGCGGTCAGCTACGGCTCCAACAATAGCAACTGCACGGTCAGTAGCGGCACCACCTTGACGGCGGCAGCGGCGGGTGGCTGCGTGATCACCGCAACCAAAGCGGCGCCGGACACCAACTACAACGATGTCACGGCGACGGTGAATATCACCACCAGCGCCGCCAGCCAGACAGTGACCTTTGCCCCGACGTCACCGGTGAGTTTCGGTGTATCGCCGATCAGCTTGACCGCTACCGCGTCGAGTGGTCTAACGGCATTCACCTTCAGCACCAGTAGCGCTGCCAGCATCTGTACTGTCGCTGGCAATCAACTGACGATTGTCGGGGCCGGTACTTGTGCGCTGACAGCCAATCAGGCGGGAGATGCAAACTTCGCGAGTGCCTCGGCCAACGCCAGTGTGGTCATCGATCCGATATTGACGGCCGTGCAATCGCGCAAGACCCACGGCGGTGCGGAGGTTTTCGACGTGACCATCGATACCGCGCTCGTCGCACCTGCCGTCACGGTTGAGTCGCGCGTGATCGGTAGTGGTCATACGATTGTGTTTCAGTTCAACGGGCCGGTCGGTGTGGCAGGAGCGGCCAGCGTCAGCCCGGTCGGTACCGCCGTCACCGCCATCTCGGGCAACGATGTACTGGTGACATTGACAGGTGTGCCGGACAATCAGCGTGTGACGGTGACGTTGTCGGGCGTGAATGGGTCGATCAATCCGCCGCCCGTCGCCATCGGTTTCCTGGTGGGCGACGTCAACAACACGCGCTCGGTTAATTTCAGTGACATCAGTGGTGTGAAGGCGCGTTCGGGGCAGACGACGACGGCGGCTAATTTCAGGTTCGATCTGAATGCGTCGGGGGCGATCAATGCTTCGGATATTTCGGCCGTGAAGGCGAGGTCGGGGTTGGTATTGCCTTGAGTTGACTGAGTAATCTAATAACAGTTGTAGATACGGTTGTTTGCAAGAATGCGTGTCACCTGACGCGGCGTTTCAGACGTTTTCGGCCTGGAACGTCCGGGGATGCTGGAGTTTGTGAATTTGTTAGTGGTCTATCCACATTTGTTTGAGCATTCGATTGTTCTCTTTCCCGCTTGCGGGAGCGGGCAACGGTGGTCGCATGGCCGCAGTGCCTCATCTTAAAAATGCGAACAAGACCGCACAGGCAGCCAAAATGAAAAGGCCCACGCTGACCCCTTTAAATACGGTTTCTCAGCCCCAAGTCTTGCAGATCGCCATTCGGCGCGCCGTTTCAGCCAGAAATGCCCGAAACGCCGCGCCAGTGCTTGAGTATCGCTTCCCGATCCAACATTATGCATGGGACCGGTGTCAGGTCTAGCTATGTTGCAATTCGCAAGCGCACAGGGGTCTTGAAGTCCAAGCACTTACAACATTTTCCTCGAGTCGCCGACTGCGACTTGTGCAAGGCGATGCCAGTATTCCCTTTTTAAAGGAGATTACCATGGCAAGAAAACCGCAAGTTGCTGTTGAACCTCGTCCTGATGGCCGCTGGGCTGTTCAGACCGATGGTACAACGCGTGCCGATTCATTGCACGACAACAAAGCCAACGCTGTGTCGCGCGCCCGTGAACTGGCAGAGAACAAGCAGACCGAACTCGTCATCAAGAATGCAGATGGTCGGATTGCCCAAAAAGACAGCCACGGCAATGATCCTCGCGGCA
>JBKJMK010000170.1:0-5117 GCA_046596005.1 Usitatibacteraceae bacterium
CCGCGCTCTCGGTACCAAATTAAAAAAACCCACACAAGGTGGGCTTCTTTAATTTGGTACCGAGAGCCGGAATCGAACCGGCACGCCCTTGCAGGCGCGGGATTTTGAGTCCCGTGCGTCTACCAGTTCCGCCATCCCGGCTTATGAATTTGTGCTGCAACAGCTGCAACATCATGAGGTGGTAGCCCCATTTGAAACATCGTGGCCGTGCGTCTTCCACTGCCCGCCCTGCATGGCGGGCCGGTTTGCAGCGCGCGGATCATGATCCGCGAAACCCGCTGCTCACCCAGTTCCGCCATCCCGGCAATAATCTGATCGCAAAAAAGCTGCGATTTGGTAGGAGGCAAATTATAGCGTAATCTGCGCGCGAACCTGAACTGGTCATATGAAACCAGAGCAAATTTGTTTTCATAATTTCCCGCGTGATTGAGAACCGGCCTCGATTGCACTGCATCCGGGCTACTCTCAGTGGGCAAACGCAGATCGCCGTTTGGTGCGCGTTTCGGGATGTTTTCAGGCTGGCATCCGCGCCAGTGCTGGCGTTTCATTTATTGATTTAATGGTCGCGAGCAAACAACGCCAACACCCCATCCAGCCCCACGCGATTGATCGCCACCGTCGCTTGCGCCTGCACCACCGGCTTGGCGCGATATGCCACCGACAATCCCGCCGCATGCATCATCTTCAAGTCGTTCGCACCATCGCCGATGGCGATGCATCGCTCCCGCGGTAGCGAAAGTGCAGCAGCGGTCTCGCGCAAATGGCGCGCCTTGCTGTCGGCGTCGCAAAGTGGGCCGTTGACCTTGCCAGTGAGTTTGCCGTTGACGATTTCAAGTGTGTTGGAAAAGGCATAGTCGATGTTTAGTCTTGCCTTCAGGCGTTCAGTGAAGAAAGTGAACCCGCCCGACACCAGAAGGAGTTTGACGCCGTTTTTCTTTGCTGCGGCGATGAGGATTTCTGCGCCCGGTGAAAGTTTGAGCCGCTCGTCATACACCCGCTGCAGTACAGTTTCCTCCAGCCCGGCCAGCAGTGTCACGCGCCGACCGAGGCTTTCCGGCCAATTGATTTCGCCGCGCATTGCACTCTCGGTCACCGCGGAGACCTCGGCTTTTTTGCCGATGAAGTCAGCAATTTCGTCGATGCATTCGATGGTGATAAGTGTCGAGTCCATATCCATCGCGATCAGGCCGATGTCGGAGAGCGTGCGTCCGGAGGGAACGAAAGCGAAATCCAGCTGTACGGCATCGCAGTGATTCTTGACAAGTTCGCGCGTAGTGGCGTCAACACGCAACAAACGAAACGCCTGATGTGCAACATGCCCAATACGTTCGATGCCATTGGCCGCTGCCATTGTGTGCAACGCCCGCAAATCTGCGCTGGCAATGTCCTCACCCTGGATGATGAGGTCGATGGTCATACAATCGCTGCGGCGCTCGCATGTGCCGGTGTCAGTTCACGCAAAATGCTCTTGATTTCGGTGACACGTTCGCGCACATTCTCCAATTTTTTTTCAATGCGAAGTTTGTCCTGCCCTGCCAACTTGTAATAGCGCTTCTGCTGCACCAGTTCGATGACACGATGTGGATGAATCGGTGTGTCATTTCCGAACTGAACGAGGATCGCGTGCGCACTCGCGTCGATTTTTAGCAGGTCCAGCGGCTTACCGAGTATGCGCAGGCGATGGCAGTCAACCAGCGTTTGTGTCGGCACCGGCAGCAGCCCGAAGCGGTCGATCAACTCCTCCTGCAATTGGTCCAGCCCGTTTTCATCACTACAATTGGCGAGACGTTTGTAAATCACCAGTCGTTCATGCACATCGCCGCAATAGGTTTCCGGCAGCAGGGCAGGTGTATGCAAATTGATTTCGGTGGCGACGTTCAAGGGCTTTAACAGATCGGGTTCGCGGCCAGCCTTGAGCGATTTCACTGCTGCGTTCAACATGTCCGAGTACAACGTGAAGCCGATATCCTGAATGCCGCCTGACTGCGAGTCGCCGAGCACTTCGCCGGCGCCACGAATCTCAAGATCGTGCATGGCAAGATAAAAACCAGCGCCCAGGTCTTCCATCATCTGGATCGCTTCCAGGCGTTTTTTTGCATTTGCGTTCAACGCTTCCGAGGGCGGCGTGAGCAAGTAGGCGTAAGCCTGATGATGCGAGCGTCCCACGCGACCGCGCAACTGATGCAGCTGTGCGAGTCCGAATTTGTCGGCGCGATGGATCAAAATTGTATTTGCGGTCGGCACATCGATGCCGGTTTCGATGATGGTCGAGCACAGCAGCACGTTGGAGCGTTGATGATAAAAGTCGCGCATGACGCGCTCCAACTCGCGCTCCGGCAATTGCCCGTGTGCAACCGCGATGCGCGCCTCAGGCAGCAGTTTGGCGAGCCGATCATACTGGTTCCGGATCGTCTCCACCTCGTTGTACAGATAGTAGGCCTGTCCGCCGCGCTTTAATTCGCGCATGACAGCCTCGACGATAATGCCGTCGGATAGAGGGTTCACGAATGTCTTGATGGCGAGCCGGCGTTGCGGCGCAGTCGCTATTACCGAAAAATCGCGCAAGCCTTCCAGCGACATGGCGAGTGTGCGGGGAATCGGCGTCGCCGTAAGCGTCAGCACATCGACTTCGGTGCGCAAGGCTTTCAGCGCTTCTTTCTGCCGCACGCCAAAGCGATGCTCTTCATCAAGGATCACCAGGCCGAGGTTTTTAAACGACACATCTTTTTGTATCAGCTTGTGTGTGCCGATGGCGATATCGATGGTGCCGTCAGCAATGCCTTTCAGCGCGACGGTCGTTTCTTTGGCAGAACGAAACCGCGAGAATTCGGCAATCTTCACCGGCCACTCGGCGAAGCGATCAGAAAAATTCTGGAAGTGCTGCTCGGCAAGCAATGTTGTCGGAACGAGGATCGCGACCTGTTTGCCCGCCGCCACTGCGATGAACGCCGCACGCAGCGCGACCTCGGTTTTACCAAAACCCACGTCGCCGCAAACGAGGCGATCCATCGGCTTGCCCGAGGTCATGTCTGCCATTACTGCCTTGATGGCGGCGGCCTGGTCCGGCGTTTCTTCAAACGGGAAGGTGGCAGAGAAGGCATCGAATTCATTCAACTTCAACGGGAATGCAAATCCCTGGCGCGCCGCGCGACGGGCGTAGAGATTCAACAGCTCAGCTGCGGTGTCGCGTACCTGAATGGCTGCCTTCTTTTTGGCTTTCTCCCACTGGCCGCTGCCGAGTTTATGCAGCGGTGCTGATTCGGGATTCGCGCCGGTGTAACGGGAAATGACGGAAAGCTGCGCGACCGGTACAAACAATTTGTCGGTGCCGTCGTAGTGCAACTCCAGAAATTCCTGCGTACCTTCACCGAGATCCATCGTCACCAGACCTGCATAGCGACCGATGCCGTGCTGCTCATGCACGACCGGATCGCCGATTTTGACTTCGGCGAGATCGCGCAATAAACCTTCGGTACTGGTGCGCGATTTCTCGCGGCGGCGCGATTGTTTAACTTCGGACGCATACAACTCGTTTTCGGTGATGACGGCGAGTCGCTCGTTGGGCAGAATGAAGCCGGCTTGAAGCGGCGTGAAGACAATGGCGATGTCGATTGTGTCAGCGACGAATGATGCAAAGTCATTGACTGGTGCGGCGTTCAGGCCATTCTCGGAAAGGAACTGCATGACGGTTTCACGTCGCCCCATGCCATCGGCGGTGATGAGAATGTTGCCGTCGAACGCATTGATGAATGCGCGAAACTTCGTCAGGGGATCGGCAGCGCGGCGGTCGACTTCAACGGCAGGCAATGTCAACGCGGTATGGTAGACCTCGCTACGTTCGCACTTTGTAAACCGCTTCATGCCGCCAAACAGTTCGTCGACAGGAAGGAAAATATCCTTCGGTGGCAGTAACGGGCGATCCTTATCGCCGCGCATCAACTCATAGCGGGATTGTGTGTCCTTCCAAAAATCTTCGGCGTGTGCCACAACATCGCCATGCATAAACACATTGGTGTCGGCGGGCAGGTAGTCAAACACCGAGGCGGTGGTCTCGAAAAACAACGGCAAATAATACTCGATGCCATTCGGCGCCAACCCCGAGGACACGTCTTTGTACATGCGGCTCTTCGCCGGATCGCCTTCGAAACGATCTCGAAAGTTTTCCCGGAAACGATGCTGCCCATCCTTGTCCAGCGGAAATTCGCGCGCCGGCAGCAAGCGGATTTCGTTGACCGGATAGATACTGCGCTGCGTATCAACGTCGAAGGTGCGGATCTGCTCGACTTCATCACCGAACAGGTCGACCCGATACGGCACGGAACTACCCATCGGAAACAAGTCAATCAGGCCACCGCGAACAGCATATTCGCCGGGGGCCATGACCTGCGTGGTGTTGGTGTAACCGGCGAGGGTGAGGTCATTGCGCAGGCTTTCAAGGTTCAGGCGCGATTTAATCCTGACAAAAAAAGAATGCCCGGCGAGGTACGCACGTGGGCACAACCGCGTCATCGCGGTTGTGACCGGCGCGATACCGATATCAAACTGCCCTTGCGAGAAGTGGTACAGCGTTGCGAGTCGCTCCGACACCAGATCCGGGTGCGGTGAAAAGTGATCGTAGGGAAGTGTTTCCCAATCGGGAAGGCGGTGAACGCGCAGCGTTGGCTGGAAAAAAGCAATTTCAGTCCGCAAACGTTCCGCGTCCTGTGCGCTTGCGGTTAGCACAAAGAGTTTCGAACCCGGTTGGGCGCGTCGGGCGATAAAGAGTGCGTCGGCAGAGCCGTGGGTCAACATGATTGGTGTGGCCTGGCTTATTTAGGCGAGTTGTCAGCGATCAGGGCGGCATCGTCCTGATCGCGGAGAAACGGTAATAGCATGGTTGAAAGTACTGCGGCAGAGGCGATGCGTTCATCGCGGTTTTTTGCCATTAACGCATCGATGATTGGCTGATACGCGCGCAGGCGGATGGGGAGCAGGGGGACTTCGTCGTGTAGGTGTTTGTAAATTACCTGTGCGGCACTTTCGCCGGTGTAAGGTTGGCAGCCGGTGAGCATTTCATGGAAAATTACGCCCGCACTATAGAGGTCACTGCGGCCGTCAATTGCCAACCCCTGTGCTTG
>JBKJMK010000243.1:0-16356 GCA_046596005.1 Usitatibacteraceae bacterium
GGACATTGATAGAAAACAAACCCATGGCCCGGCGATTGCGGTCACAAGCGCGGGCAATCCATCCATGGGCCTTTTGTTTGGTGGCGGCGCTACAGTACGGTTGCCGATCCATTGAGAAAAGAAGTGCAGATCGAGGATGAGCCGCGCTAGCGTCATCGCGGGCGTGCGTCAGCGTTTCGCACGACAAATTTCGTTTGTCCGGGCGCGGCTGTCACCGCATGGCTATTTTGGATTCAAAATGACGTTCGGCACACTGATGTTGATTGGTGCCAGTTGGCTGTTTGGCGGAATTTCGGAAGACGTATTGACGGGCGACCCACTGACAATAGTCGATCAGTACGTCGCTCAATGGTTCCGCGCCCATGCTACTTCTCAGGTGACCGCGTCCATGCTCGTCATCAGCAATCTTCACGGCGTGGTGGCAATCACTGTATATGTTGCAGCGCTCGCGGTGTATCTGCTTTGGAAGCACGATTGGCTTTGGCTCTGGTGTCTGGGCGTGACAGTTCCGGGCGGCATGCTGCTGAACGTTGTGATGAAACATGCGTTTCAGCGTGCCCGGCCAAACCTGGACAGCCCACTTTTGACGCTCACCACCTATAGTTTTCCAAGTGGCCATGTCGCAGGCACCGCGCTTTTTTATGGTCTGCTCGCTGCCATGCTGGTCTCAAAGGTCAACGTTTGGCGATGGCAGTTGCTCATCGCATTTGCCGCGATCGCGCTTGTCGTATTGGTGGCGTTGAGTCGTTTGTATCTTGGCGTTCACTATTTGAGCGACGTTCTGGCCGCTTTTGCAGAAGCGGTCGCGTGGTTGTCACTTTCCCTGATGGGTATTCATACCTGGTGGCAGCATCGTGCGCAGTATCCGCGAAACGAAAACGCCAATGTCTCGCAATAATCGAACCAACCCGGATATGGGCTGTGTGAAGAGGATGCTGTTGTACTCAGCGTGTTTGTTTGTGCTTTCCGGTGCGCTAACTGCGGCACCTGCTACGCAGCCACAGATGCAGAGCGAGGTCGTGCATTTGCTCAGGTTTGTAGAGGAGTCAGGCTGCCAATTTAATCGCAACAATACCTGGCACAACGGCAAAGATGCGCGCCTTCATCTCGAAATGAAATATGATTATCTCGTCAGGAAGAAATTGATCGACAAGACCGAAGACTTCATTGAAAGGGCGGCTTCGAAAAGCAGTTTGAGCGGCCGGGACTATCAAATACGCTGCCAGGATGGAAAGGCAATATCGAGTGCCCGATGGCTGTCCGGAGAACTCCAACGCCATCGCAAAAGCAGCAACAGAAAGTGAGTTGACTTGAGGTTTTTGAAACGTAATCCGGGGATTTGGGCAGCGCTGGGTGCAGCGCTGCTATTCGGCGCGGGCACACCTTTCGCAAAATTGCTGCTCGGACCGGTGAGTCCGTGGCTGCTCGCCGGCTTGCTTTATCTGGGCTCTGGCATCGGTCTGGCGATTTGGCGTCTACTAACCAATGCGGAAATCCGCCACATGCGCGTTGCCGAGATGGGCTGGCTGGCCGCGGCGGTAGTCGCCGGGGGCATGATCGCGCCTGCACTGCTGATGTGGGGACTGGTAAATATGCCGGCCTCGGGTGCCTCGTTGCTGCTCAATGCCGAAGGCGTGCTGACCGCGCTCATCGCCTGGTTCGTGTTCCGGGAGAATTTCGACCGGCGCATCGCCATCGGGATGGCGCTGATCATCGCCGGTACGCTGGTATTGTCATGGCCGGAGGAGATGAGTTTTGGCGCGGCGGCGCCGTCCCTTGCCGTCGTTGGCGCGTGCCTTTTCTGGGCGATTGACAACAATCTCACGCGCAAGGTGGCATTACTCGATGCATCCTTCATCGCAATGACCAAAGGGTTGGTGGCCGGTGTCGTGAATACCGCAATTGCACTCTCGCTGGGTGCAGCAATGCCTTCGCTCCCGACGGCGTTGGCGGCGGCCACGGTTGGGTTGATGAGTTACGGTATCAGCCTGGTGCTGTTCGTGATTGCGCTGCGTCATCTCGGTACGGCGAGAACGGGAGCCTATTTTTCAACAGCGCCATTCGCCGGCGCGGTGATTGCCATTGTTGGGATGGGCGAGCCGGTGACACGCGAATTGCTTTTTGCCGGTGTGCTGATGGCGCTTGGTGTATGGCTGCACATCACCGAATCGCATGAGCATGCCCACCTGCACGAAATGCTTGGGCACGATCACGAACACGAACATGACGAGCACCACCAGCACCCGCATACCTCGCCAGTGGGCGCAGACGCCGGCCATTCGCACTGGCACCGTCACGAACCGATGACGCATACGCATTCTCACTATCCCGATAGCCACCATCAACACCGCAACTAGCTTGGGCCATCGGCGTTAACCTGGCGCGGTTGGGTGCGCAAAGATCCGTCAGCTTGCGCGGGTGCCTCTCAATCTGCCGCCGTCAGCGTGGCAATGATCGGACATGATCGCGGCCGTTTCCCGGATTCGCACTCGCCGATCAATGTCTTCAGCAATTTCTGCATGCGCCGAAGATCAACCAGCCGCTGTTCGATAACAGCCAATTTCTTCTCAGCGAGGACGCGGGTCTCGCGACAGCTTTGTCCATCCTCGAGCGCAAGCAGATTGCGCACCTCATCGAGCGAAAATCCCAGCTGCTGGGCACGCTTGATGAACCGAAGCCGGGCAACGGTTTTTGCGTCGTAATGACGAATGCCGCCGGGCGGACGGGGCGGTTCGCCGACCAATCCCAGCCGCTGGTAGTAGCGAATGGTTTCCACGTGGACAACCGCCTGTGCTGCCACCTGGCCGATGGTCATGTTTTGATTGTTCATGGATTAGTGACGCCGTAGTGGAGTACGGAATGTACCCTTGGCAATAAAGACTGCAAAAAGCCGTTGAGGTTCCTGCCCGCAGGCGGAACCGCCATATTTTTTCGTGGTCGATTGGGGCACGTAACAAAAGCCTTGCAAACAGTGCTTGACTCCGTAGTGCACTACAGACCATATGATTGAAAACATGAACTCATCGACTGCTGCCAAACCCTCGCCTGTATCGTCCCTCATTGCCAGTGTCCTGGCTGCCATCGGCGCAACTGCCTGCTGCTTCGGCCCGCTGTTGCTGGTGACGCTGGGGCTGGGCGGTGCCTGGGTCTCATCGCTGCGTGCGCTGGAGCCATACCAGCCGGTATTTGCGCTGCTGACCCTGGCCTTTATCGGCTTTGCATTTTATCGGCTCTACATCCAGCCGCGCCGCTGCGCGCCGGGCGAGACGTGCGCCATTCCCGCGGTGTTGAGGCGTCAGCGCATCATCTTCTGGCTGGTCGTGGTTGTCGTCGCCGCGATGTTTGCTTTTCCTTTTTACGCACCAATATTCTATTAATCATGACCAAACTAAAATTGCTGTTTGCCAGTGTTACGCTGGCCCTGCTCTCGCATGCCGCGATGGCAATCGATAGCCGTTCAGCCACACTTGAGATCAAAGGCATGACCTGCGCGAGCTGTCCGCTCACGGTGAAACAACTCCTCAAGAAACAGCCCGGTGTCAGCGAGGCCAGCGTCGATTACAAATCGCAAAGCGCGCGAGTCAAATTCGATCCGGACAAGACACAACCCGAACAATTGGCCAAGGCCATCTCGGCGATCGGATTCCCGACCACGGTGAAGAAATGACCGCGGTGAGTAGTGTGGTCCTGGAGAGCACCATCACCTGCCCCGTCTGCGGCGCAAGCAGGGAGGAGCACATGCCAACGGACGCTTGTCAGTGGTTTTACGAGTGCACTGCCTGCAAGACCCTGCTCAAGCCAAAGGCAGGCGACTGCTGCGTGTTCTGCAGCTACGGCACGGTGAAATGTCCACCAATTCAAGCCGAAGGCCATTGCTGCACGGCTTGATTGGCGGATGGGCAATACCCGATTTGCAGATCGGCCCGATGGCAAAACTCTAGTACTGGCGCGGCGTTCTGGCCGAAAGATGCTGTAAATGCGCGCCAAATGGCGATCTACCAATTCTTTATATTGCTCGCGATCACAACCCACGCATTTTCGATTTGATCGTCCAGCAACATTACGACAGCATCGCCGCAATCTTTGGCCAGACGCGCATCGTCGCCGCGTATCCGGCTGCGATCAGTTGGTCGTGGGAATTATCCTTGCCAATCATCTTGTGCAGATTCATGCGAATCGCAACATCGGCGTGACGTATTTGCTCGTTGATCAGTGCATTGGCCATGATATGCATGGTCTGGAATGCAAACCCCGTCAGACCCTGAAACTGATCTTCATTCGGCCGGTAGGCGACATCGACGCCGATGACGATATCCGCGCCCATCTCGCGCACTGCAACGACCGGCACCGGCTCGGTCAAACCACCATCGACCAGATCGCGCCCGTCAATTTTGATCGGCTCAAAAATTACCGGGATGCTGCACGACGCACTCACGGCCGCACCTGCCGGCCCATTGCGAATGATGACGCGCTCGCCGCTTGCCACATCCGTCGCGATGGCACCGAACGAAATCGGTAGTTGTTCAAGCCGGCGATCACCAAGTGCGGTGTCGATCAATGATCGCAACTTGGCGTTTTGCATCAGCCCCCTGCCGGACCAGGAGAGACTCAATACGCCAGGCCATTCAACCCGGCGCGCGACTAATTCTATTTCGCTGACCGGTAACTGTGCCGCCGCCAGCACGCCGATGATCGCGCCCGCGCTCGTGCCGGTGATGAACTGAAATTTAACGCCCTTCTCCGCAAACGCTTTCAGCACACCAACATGCGCAATACCATGCATTGAACCGCCGCCGAATGCAATGCCCAGCCGGCGGCTGCGGCTTGCAGGCTTGCCTTTGGTGGCCTGTTGCGGTGCCAAAGGCGCATGCGGTGACACGGGTGCCGATAGCGCGAATGCCGGAATACAACCGACCGCACCCAAAAAAACTCTACGTCGCATAAAAATCACCTGTCCGAAATGAAATTACATCAATGGCCTGCAGACGCTTGATGTCCGAGTAAAAACCACTAACGCGCAACTTGATGACGACGTGACTGTTTGTCGGATTCTTCCATTGCCAGCCGTGCGTGCCCGTAAACGGTGCCTTTATTCAGTGTTTGTGGCCTGAGTTCTCTGGCTTTTCGATTGCAAGCGGCGCGAACCGCGCCTGTTCGTTGGCCTTGCCGGCGAGCGCAATCGACACTACCACTTTCATATCTGCTGTTGAAGCGACATCGGCGGTGCCTTTCAGTCGATTGTCTCCGTCGGGAACTAGCGGTACCGTTGCTTTGGTCTTGCCAGCGAGAATGGTCGCTGTGCCACTGGCACCGACTGTTGAAACGTTGGTACCGGCGCGGTCTGTGACAAACACGATAATCGGATTATCCTTCGTATTGTTACTGACCTTCGCGACCACCAGTTCGAAATTGTTGGCCCCCGCCACACGTACCTGACCGCCATGACGCGCTTTTGAGGCAACAGGCTCATCGCCGTGCGCCTGTATCGCGGGGCTGGTAAACGTAAGCAAAGTGATTGAAGACGCGAGAATAATCGTTTGAAAATGTTTCATGGGTTGACCTCGTCGGTGATTGGAAAAATATTAAAAACTTTCTTTTTCGTTTGCGGCAAGCAGACGCTCCAGCGGCCGTTTGCCCCAAAGCCAGAACATTAGCGGGGTGAGCAGCGTATCAAGCAGCGTCGAACTGATAAGGCCACCGAAGATCACCACCGCCACCGGGTGCAATACCTCCTTACCTGGTGCGTCGGCGGAGAGCATCAGTGGAAGTAGTGCGAACGCCGCTACCAGCGCAGTCATCAGCACCGGCGTCAGGCGCTCCAGTGATCCGCGCACAATCATGGACTGCCCGAACTTCTCGCCCTCGAAGGCGCACAGGTTGATGTAGTGACTGATTTTGAGGATGCCGTTGCGGGTGGCGATGCCAGTCAGGGTGATGAAGCCCACCAGCGCCGCTACCGATAACGGCTGCCCCGAAATCCATAACGCGATCACGCTGCCGATTAGCGCCAGTGGAATATTGCCCATGATGATTAAGGTGAGCGCGGTCGAACGGTAACGGCTGTAGAGAACCATAAATATCATCGCCAGCGACACGGCCGCCAGCAGCGTGATGAGCTTCGCCGCCGTTTCCTGCGCCTGGAACTGACCTTCCAGCGCCGTGAAATAACCCTCCGGCAACGACCTGGCGGCCAGTTCGGCGCGGATGTCAACGATCACCTTCGACATGTCGCGGCCATCCGTGTTGGCGGACAGCACGATGCGGCGACGTGAATTTTCGCGGCTGACCTGATTGGGGCCGTCGCTTTCCTCCACCGTGGCGATTTTCGATAGCGGCACGTGGCCGGTCTGCGTTTCGATCAGCAGATCGGCCAGCGCCTGCGGGCCACGCGCGCTTTCCGGCAGGCGCACCAAAAGGTCGAAGCGGCGATTGCCTTCGACAATCTGGGTGATGCGCTCGCCCTCGACCATTTGCTGAAGACTGCGCAGCAGGTTGCCGGGCGCCACGCCGTAGCGCGCCGCCTGTTCGTAGTCGAGGCTAATTTTTATTTGGGGGATCAGTACCTGCTTTTCGATCTGCAGATCGGTTACGCCGGGAATTCGCGACAGCCGCTCGCGTAGATCTGTCGCCAGGCCGCGCAGTGTATCGAGGTCGTCACCATAAACTTTCAGCGCGATCTGCGCGCGCACGCCGGACAGCAGGTGATCGAGCCGGTGGGAGATCGGCTGGCCGACGTTGGAGGCGGCCGGCAATGTGGCGAGGCGGCTGCGGATATCCGCGATAATTTCCTCTCGCCTGCGCGTCGATGCTTTGAGGTCGACGTCCATCTCCGTGTAGTGCACGCCCTCGGCATGTTCGTCGAGTTCGGCGCGACCGGTTCTCCGCCCCACTTGCGTGACTTCAGGCACCTGCGCGACCAGTTGCTCCGCCAACGTGCCAATGCGGTTGGCTTCGGCCAGCGAGCTGCCGGGGTTGAGCAATACATTGACCGTCAGCGTGCCTTCGTTGAAAGGCGGCAGGAAGGAGCGCGGGAAGAACGGTATGCTCGCTGCCACGATCACGACCAGCAGCAGTGCGCCCACCAGCAGGGTGCGTGCATGACCAAAAGACCACTGCAGCAGTTTCGCGTCCCCGCGCTTGAGCCAGGTGACCAACGGGCTGTCGCCCGCATGCAGTTGCTTCATCTGCGGCAGCAGATAATAGGCCATCACCGGGGTCAGCGTAACGGAGACGATCATGCTGGCGAGAATGGAAACGATGTAGGCCACACCCAGCGGCGTAAACAGCCGTCCCTCGATACCCGGCAAGACGAACAATGGTACGAATACCAGAACGATAATGACCGTCGCATAGACGATAGCCGAGCGCACTTCCAGGGTGGCGGCGGCGATGACCTCGATCACCGGACGTGGCACGGCTGCCGCCTCGTTCAGCTTCAAACGACGCAGGACATTCTCGACACCGACGACGGCATCATCCACCAGTTCACCGATGGCTATCGCCAGCCCGCCCAGCGTCATGGTGTTGATCGACAGGCCGAAGTAGTGGAATACCAGTGCAGCGGTCAGCAGTGACACCGGGATCGCCATCAGCGATATGACGGTGGTGCGAATGTTGAGAAGGAACAGGAACAGGATCACCGCCACCAGGATCGCGCCATCGCGCAGTGCCTCCTCCACATTAGTCACTGAATGCTCGATGAAATCGGCCTGTTTGAAAAGGAAGGACGGCGCCTCAATGCCTTTAGGCAGATTCTTGCCAAGTTCGGCGATGGCTTTTTCAATCTCGCGGGTCAGCTTCACGCTGTCGGCAGCCGGCTGCTTCTGTACCGACAGGATGACAGCGGGCTTACCTTTGTAGCTGCCGTCGCCGCGCTTGATGGCCGGTGCCAGTTTCACGTCGGCGAGTTGCTTGAGCAGAATCGGTTGTCCGTTCTTAACGGTCACGACCAGATTCTGCAAATCTTCGATGCGCGCGCTGCGGCCGATATGGCGGATCAGGTATTCGCGGCCCTGCGCTTCGAGAAAACCGCCGCTGGTATTGGCACCGAAATCGCGTAGTGCTGCTTCCAGTTTTTCGCGTTCGATGCCCAGTGCCTGGAGTTGGGCCGGGCGAAGTTCAACGCGATACTGCCGCACCTCGCCGCCGATAGGGGTCACCTGGGCGATACCGGGAATGGTCAGCAGGCGCGGACGCATTACCCAGTCCGCATATTCGCGGACCAGCATCGGGCTGACCTGCGCCGGGTCGGCGGGAATTGCGATCAGCAGAATCTCACCCATGATCGAGGAGATCGGCCCAAGTTGCGGCACGATGCCTTGCGGCAACTGCTCGCGCACCACGTTCAGGCGTTCGGTGATCTGCTGACGGTTGCGGTAGATGTCGGTGCCCCACTCGAATTCGACATAGATGATCGATAGGCCGATGCCCGAAACCGAGCGCACGCGCGTCACGCCCGGCATACCGTTCATGGCGGATTCGATCGGAAAAGTGACCAGTTGCTCGACTTCTTCAGGTGCCATGCCACCCGCTTCGGTCATCAGCGTGACGGTGGGCTTGTTGAGGTCTGGAAACACATCGACCGGCATCTTCTGCAGCGTGATCGCGCCGTAGATAATCAGCAACAGCGAGAGGCCGAGGACGATCAGACGCTGCCTCAGGCTGGTATTGACAATAAATTCAAACATGTCAGCGTACCTGCGAAAGCAGCCCGGCACCCTCGACGACGACGCGGTCGCCCGCTTGCAAGCCCTCGGCGATGGCCACGTTGTTTGCATCCAGCGATTGATGGCGCACCCGACGAGCGACAAAGCGTTCGGCATCGATATGCACCCACACCGCTGTTTCGCCCGCGCCGACTTTTGTCAATGCCGAACGCAACACGGCAGCGCCCTTGATCCCCTGCGCAGTCCGCACGATCACCTTGACTGGCTGTCCTACCGCTACAGGCGCTGTCGTCTTCGTGATACGGAATAACAATGGCAGCGCCTGCTCGCGCAATTGCAGACCACCGCCGACGAACTTGAGTTCCAATGCGGTTTGCTCCACAAGGGCGCTGGCAGAAATCAATGTCGCGACGATGCCGGCATCGTAGGCCAGTGCTTCCACTGCAAGCCGAGCCGGGTCAATGATCTCAAACAAAGTCTCTCTTGCGTCAACTACCTGCCCGGCGACTATTTGTGTCGCGCTAATGACGCCTGACGCTGGCGCTAAAAGCGGCACGGCGGTATCGATGCTGGCGCTGACGAAGGCGCGACGTTTTTGCAGCGCGCCACGCTCGATGCGTGCCGCGTCGATTTCCTTTTGTGGCACCGCACCCTCGAGTTGTTCGAAGCGACGGACACGTCCGTCGGCAATGGCGAGTTGGGCATCCAGTTCAGCTAATTGCGCACTCTGGTTGCCGCGCTCGATTGCGCTGCCAACTGGGCGCAGATAGGCCAGCAACTCACCCTTCGTGACCTTGCGCCCGACTACCGGCATGCCCTTGGGGCCAGGCACGATACTGCCTGCAAACGTTGCCTGAACCCGTCCACCCGTCTCGGGGTCCGCGATGACCTTGCCGTTAAGTTCGATCGTTGCAGCGAGATCAGTGATTCGGATCGGCTGGGTGCGCACGCCGATTTGACGCTGTACCGGCTTTGGAATGAACAGGCTGCCGTCGGCGAGGCGCTCTGGCGCGTCGGAGTTTGCAACCGTGACGCCGCTGGTTGATGTAACCGCGGCTGCTTTGCCTTTCTTTTCGTCCTTGCTGTGATCCTCGTCGCCGTGCGCAAACGCGCCATTTACGAAGCAGGATAAAGAGATGACGACAAAAGCAGATTGTAAGTTGGCTTTAGTTGCGGCCATTGCGTTTAACGTCAATACGGCAGGCGTTAGCTGCCACTGAAACTTTGTTTTACACATATTCAAATTCCTCAAGCTATTTTCGTGACCCACATTGCGTTTGATGTCAACAAAGCCGATGTCAGCGTTATCGTAGGCTGCGTTTTCTTTTGCGCCATACAATCAGAAACCCGCCCGCGATAAGCAGCAGCAAACCGGCAACGATCCCGGCGACCCATCTTTTCCATCCGTCGACATGCTCGATGCTTGCCGTCGGTGGTGAAATGTCCAGCGTTGCCGTTAGCAGATCCGTTGTGTCGCCCGCCTCAATGGCAAACGTCAGCGGATGCTTGGCCGCGAGTATGGCGATAGCGACATCCATAACGTAGGTACCGGGGGCGATCTCGCGTGCGAGTCCCTTGAGTCCTGCGCCTTCGATCTCAACTTTCGCGCCACCGACCGGCGCGTTGGTGCTGTAGCGATCCAGATACACCACCAGTTTCTTGCCTTCAAGCACTGCAACTACTTCAAATTCTTCGGTCGAAGCGGACGCGCGCGGAGAGATTGCCGTTGTCAACAGAGGTGTTGGTGCTGCATGGCTATGACCGTCGCTGCTGTCGCCTCCTGCCCATACGGGCAGAGCGACAATTGCCACGAGGAAAAGCGTTATTGTTTGCTTCACGGGAGCACTCCAAGCGATTGATTTAAACGGGATTGGGCAGCAGCACGCGCAACACGCTGGCGACTGAAAAAAGCTTCGGCATCATAGGCAGCGGCGCGAATGCGTAGCAGCGTGGCGAGATCGGATTCGCCTAGCGAAAACGCACGTTCGGTCAGAAGCAGATTTTCTGCCGAGAGGGCTTGTCGCTCGGCAGCCATGGCCAGCTGCCGCTCTGTCGCTTGCAATGTGCGCTCAGCTCGCACTACATCAAGCTGAACGCGAGTCTGCGCTCGCACCAATTCGGCGTCGGCTTGATTAGCCTCGACTAGCGCAGAAGCGGTCTCACGGCGCACCTGCGCTGCCGAGGAAAACGGAATCTTCAGTGTAATGCCGACATTGTTGGCATATGGCTCTGCAAAATCTCTGCGTTCACGCACCACCCGCAACGCCAGTTCCGGCGCGGCACGTCGCGATTCGGCGGCGACTTTCACCTTCGCGCGGGCGCTGCGTGAGGAGGCAGCGGCCACCACGATTTGCGGATGAGACTCGGGCAAAGTCGTGCTCCCGCCGGTAAGAGGTTGCTTCTCAGACCTTTTTTCAACCGTTTCTGCAACCAAATCTGTTGGCGCCGGTACGCCCGTCAGCGTGCGAAGGACCTGCTCTGCCTGCAATAGCGACACGTCGGTTTCTATCAGTTCCGCCTCGGCAATATGCACTTCGTTCTGCGCAAGGTTAGCGTCGATGCGAGATACTTCGCCCGCGTCGAAAAGACGTCGCACGTTGGTTGCCAGTGCGCGAGCGGTATCCTGACGTTGCAGCACGAGCGTTTTTGCATTGCGTGCGATGGCCAACGCCCACCACGCTTCACGCAGTTCGCCGGCCAGTTCGAGGCGCATGGCGGCGCGCTTCGCGACGGCCTCGTCGATGCGGCTCGCAGCCTCGGCCACGCGCGCCGCCTTTTGCCCCGGAAGCCAAAGCGGCGTCGTGAGTTCGACTTCCCATTCCTGCCGACCAAGATTGCGATTGAGGCGGTCGTTGAGACTGCCGATACTGACCGAACCCGGCTCCGGTGTGAGTCTGGCGGCGACCTCGCGCGCCGCGTTCGCCTCTGTGTCGCGCGCATCCAGGGAGGCGGCCTGGGGATGTAGGCGCCATGCTTGTTCAAGTGCATTGGCCAGACCAGACGCCGTGGACGGGGTTGCGGCTGACAGCCCCGGCAGGCTCAGCACCAAGCTACCCAGGCAGAAAGCTATCCGCCGTCTGCAGATTGAGATTTTCATGTTGGTGTCAATTTTTAGTGGCTGGCAAATACGCGGGTAACGCCGTCACGGCCAACCAGCAGGGTGTTATAGGCTATCGGTCGCGGACTTTCCATTCCCGGCGAGCCAGGCGGCATCGCCGGCACCGCGAGGCCGAGCGCGCGCGGCTTCTCTTTAAGCAGACGATGAATGTCCGCTGCAGGTACGTGTCCTTCGACGACATAGCCGCCAACTTTCGCGGTATGACAGGAGCCAAGGCGATCAGGCATGCCGAGCTTATTGCGCTCTGCTGGGACATCATTGACATCGTGGGTTTTCACCTCAAACCCATTCTTGCGAAGATGATCTACCCAAGCGCCACAACAACCGCATGTGACACTTTTGTAGACCTCGACCTGTGGAGTACCCTGAGCGTACGCCAGATTAAATGCCGCACCAATGCAGGCGAGTATCGCCCAATATTTTTGGTTCATATTTCCCTCGTTTTGTCGGATGTGCAGACGCACGCGGGGTGGCGAAAGTAGGACAATCGCCGCTTGGAAGACTCAACTTCCCCGCTAAATTGCTAACGTGGGGGCTCGAGGTGGAGGGGAGATCAGTTCGGGAACGAACGAGGGATGGAGAACGCGCGGGACAGCGATGTAAATATTGCTGGGAACAAATGTCGCCAATAGCGGAATCTCCGGCATCGCCAGCGCCCCTGCCAGATGACAAAGCACGCAGTGTTCACAGCTTTGCCCAGAATCGATCTCTCCCATCTTTGCGATGCCATGACAAGGCAGGCCGGAAAGGCCTGGATCGTCGACGGACGTAACGCTTGGCGCGGACATGATGCCGATTGGGCCAGTCAAGGGCATGGCTACCGCCAGCGCGCCAGCTACGGGCAACCAGAGGATCATCCAGACAAGCAGCAATTTTTGGAAAGATTTCATACGCATATCAAGACAAGTTTAACGCCGATTAGTTCGCAAGTCACGCTGCAGCCAATGCCATATTGCTTAAGATACAAATCAGGTTTCGATCATCACCTTCAACGCCTTGCTGTCAGCCGCCTTGCTGAACGTATCGTATGCCTCAAGTATCTGGTCCAACTTAAAGTGGTGAGTAATCAACTGCCTTGCGTCGATGCGTTTGGATTGCACGGTTTTGAGCAGCAGCGGAATCGACACGGTATCGACCAGGCACATTGTGATCGTTATGTTATGCGACCACAGTTTCTCCAGGTGCAGATCGACCTAAATTCCGTGGACACCAATATTGGCAATGTTTCCACCAGCCGCCACAATGTCCTGGCAAAGCTGGAAGGTGGCGGGAACGCCCACCGCCTCGATAGCCGTGTCCACGCCGCGCCCGCCGGTCAGTTTCATCACCTGCTCGGCCGCGTTGCCAGGTTGCGCAAATGCTGGCGTAGTGTCGTCTGCAAATTCCGTTTTCTGTGCGTTGGCGGCTCACTTTTTGAAGCGTCCTCCGTTGGACTCTCGTAACTGTCAAACTTCTACTAGTACCCCGGCAAAGCTGGGGTGTCCCGTTGGCGGTAGGCAGCGTTCTCATTTGTTTCGTGCAGTAATTTGCGCGTCCTAAGTACCGCCAACGTCGCCGAATTTTGTCAACGCCAATCGCCGGCGACGATTAATCGGGAAAGATCAGCGTAAACCGGGTATTACCCTGATTTTCCGCGTTTACATTACTCATTGCTTTTACATCTCCCCCGTGAAGTCGCATGATTGATTTGACGATTGCCAATCCCAACCCTGCCCCGCCTACATGCCGGGCCCGACTTTCATCCACACGATAGAAGCGGTCAAACACGCGACCTAAATCTTTCGCAGTGATGGTTGCACCGACATTCTCGACCGACAATTCGACCCCCGCCGGCTGTCTTCCCACCTCAATCCGCACAGTCGAATTTGCGGGGGCGTGCCTTATCGCGTTGGTAAGCAAGTTGGTGATTGCGCGCTGCAAAAGAATCCTGTCGGCTTGCACACTGGCGTCACCATTGATTTCAATGCCGATACCACGTTCGGCGGCGATCACGTCAATGAAGTCTGCGACCGTTCGGGCCTCATGCTTGAGCAGAAGAGGCTCAAAAGACAGCCGCTCCGCTTCGTTTTCTGCGCGCGCCAGAAACAGCATGTCGTCAATCAACCGCGATAGCCTCTCCAGATCTTCAACATCCGCCTCGAGCACAGTCTGCAATTCGGCAGCAGAGCGGGGCCGGGAGAGTGTTACTTGGGTGCGGCCGAGCAGAATGCCTACAGGCGTACGCATTTCGTGTGCAAGGTCGCCGGAAAATTGATTCAGCTGCGTGACGCCGGTGTCGATGCGGGCCAGCATGGCATTGAAATCGATGGCCAGATCACGCAACTCCAATGGCATGTCGTCCGGTATCAACCTTTGTGAAAGAGACACCGAACTGCTTTCGCGTGCCAGCTTTTTAAATCTGGCCAGCGGTGCCAGGCCGGTGCGTGCCACCCCCCAGGAACCGAGCAATACCAAGCCCAACAATAGCGGCATTCCAATCAGTGCCGCCGTCATGTATCCCTTTAGCAGACGTCTATCGTTCATACGATTCTGTGAGAGGACAAATCGTAGCGTGTCGCCATTGGCTACACTGCCCACACCCGCCAATGACGTATAGGATTGTCCATCGTCACTATTCCAGTTGATCACGGCATGCGCGTTTGCATTGTTGGCGCAGCACGCGATTGAACGGAGTGCCAATTGCGAAAAACTGGCGAGTGCCCTGTCTTTCCCAAATTCAACGATGGCCAGATGAAGGTCATCGTGACCGATCAGCAGATCGCCAAAGCGGTGTGCGTTATCCGGCACCATTTCGGGCGAGTCTATTTCCGAAAGAACGTGCTGCACCAATTCGCGTTTACCCTGAAGTTCAAGAAATACGCGCTGGTCCAGCTGCTGCGAAAGCGCAATATATCCAGTCGCTGCTGCAAGCGCAACAACGACAACGCCCACTGCCCCGCTGATCGCCGCAAGTCGGGCTGAAAGCGATAGCCTGTTACCGAGCGGGTTCAGTAGCAGCAATAGTATCTCCTACCTGTCGCGTGATTCGAGTACGTAGCCGACACCACGCACTGTGTGAATCAGCTTTTCGTTAAAGGGTTCGTCGATCTTGACGCGAAGCCGTCTGATGGCAACTTCGACAACATTGGTATCCGAATCAAAATTGATGTCCCATACAAGTGACGCAATTTCTGTTCGGGAAAGTACTTCGCCAGTGCGTCGGGCCAGCAATGTCAACAAAGCAAACTCCTTGGCGGAAAGCTCAATGCGCTGACCCGCGCGTATTGCGCGGTGCTTGATCGAGTCGATCTCAAGATCAACGACGCGCAATATGCTATCCGGCGCGGTGTGATGTCCACGCTTCAGGAGCGCACGCACCCTGGCCAGCAACTCCGGGAACTGGAATGGTTTGACGAGATAGTCATCAGCGCCCAGCGCAAAGCCCTTCACTTTGTCGCCGGTCTGGCCGCGCGCCGTCAACATCAGGACGGGAATTTGCCTGGCAGTACGTAATGCGGACAGGACGGCGAATCCATCAATTCCCGGCAGCATGACATCCAGAATGACCAGGTCATGATCGCCATTCATCGCCATATGCAGGCCATCCGTGCCGTTGAGTGCAGTTTCGACGCTGAAGCCGTTCTCTGTCAAACCCTGACTCAGATAATCAGACGCCCGCCTTTCATCTTCAATAATGAGTATTTTCATCTTAAGTAATCGCGTTTTCCAGGCACATGATGGGACCCTCGACATGTAGGTTAACAGGTTGATCATGGCGTCTCGACAAGGTTACAGAACTGTAATGTTGCGGTCAGCTTGCTGTCGGCAGCGCAGGCTCACACTTCATTCCATCGCGGCATTTCACGCTGCGCGGTTGCCAAGTACACGCTTGGTGAATAAATTGATCCAACTGATTGGAGTTAGCCATGTTTAAGAAAACCATTCCCGCCGCTGTCGCTGTAGTTCTATCCCTGTCTGCCGGTGTAGCCGTTGCTGACCAGACATTTCATCCGTCCAAAGGTGAAGACGGCACCATCATGCACGTCGTACCGGGAACCAAGTCCCGCGCGCAGGTAGATGCTGAACGGATTGCGACTGCAAAGATTGATATTTCTGCAGATGGTTGGCGTTATGTCGGAGGCGAAACGGGCTGGGAGCTTGCTCAGCACGCCTACAATTTCCGAAATGGAAAGTGGGTGCATGCCGACAAATTTGATCACAGTACGCCGAAGCCCAGCCTTTCGTCGATCGAACAAGCGCGAAAACTGAATCGCGACCTGTACACGGGCGGCTAGGCACGCCACGTGGCGACGCGTTGGGCCCTGCAATATCGCGGGGCCACAACGAAGGTTTATCCGATAAATCATCCACAAAGGATCGAACAGTGAAAATGTCAAATTTGTTGGCCGCGATTATTATGGCCACAGTGACACCGCTAGCATTAGCTGTCCAGACAGTCGGCACATCAACGAATAAAGTTGAAATAGCGAATATGACCGCTGGCGTTGTCAAGAAACTGGACAATGATCAGCAAAAAATAACGCTTAAGCATGAGGCGCTTGAGAACCTTGGCATGCCACCCATGACGATGGT
>JBKJMK010000282.1:0-3949 GCA_046596005.1 Usitatibacteraceae bacterium
TGCCGAAACAGCCAATCCTGCGGTGTCGTTTACGTTGGGGCAATAACCATGTTTACCGGCAAACAAAAACTAGAGCCCGCGATGGCGCAACCCGCGCCTGCTGGCCTAGTTCGCACAGGCGAAACCGCCAAGTACTTTAAGGATTCGCGCTCGTGGGAATTCGACCGAGAGCAGCGCGTAGACCGTTCAGAAAAACGCGCGTGGCGGGTAGCAGGGGTTATGTCAATCATCGCTTTGGCGTCTATGGGAGCACACATCGCCCGCGATCTACGACCAATTGCGGCACCACCGATCATCGCCATCGATAAAACTACTGGCAATACGGAAATCATTCAGGCCGGCGATGATGTATCGAAGAATTATTCAGAAATCCTGGCGATGTTCTTCTGCAATCAATACGTCATCGCGCGTGAAACCTACCAATACACCTCACTACAAACAGACTACGACCGGATATTGGCGTGGAGCAGTGACGGTGTGGGTCGCATGTATTCCAAAGTATACGAGGGCGACAATGCCCGCGACAAACGCCTTGGCCCAAATACAGAGGAACGTGTGCGCGTAATCAGCGTCGTGCCGCCCTCGGACTCAACAAATAAAATGGTCGTCCGTTACGAAAAAACTACCCGCCGCAACGGTGCCGAAGTCGCCGAACCGCCGCAACCCTACGTCGTCACCATGGCATTTGAATTTAAGCCGTCCGCCCGTGGCGTGGCAAAAGACCTGATTGCCAACCCGCTCGGCTTCAAAGTCACGTCCTACCGGTCTGATTCAGAGTTAGTGCCCACCGCAAGCAAGTAAGGAGCCCTACCTATGAAAGCGCTGCTGCCATTGTTTTTAGCCCTTGCCTCGTTGCCTTCAATGGCGGGGGATAGGCCGCGCCTGAGCGAAGCCGACCCACGCGTGCGCTATGTGACTTACAAAGTCGATGATGTGGTTGAACTGCAAGTTCGTCGCGGCGTAGTCACGCGCATCATCCTAGCCCCTGACGAAAAAATCCTAAGCAGCGGCACTGGCTTCGATGCCCGCTGCGACAAGGATGATCTGGAATGGTGTATCCGTGCCGACAAAGACAGCAACCAAATTTGGATCAAGCCAAGGGAGAAAGCAACCCATAACAATATTGAAATCGCGACCAACAAGCACGATTACAGTTTTCGTGTAGGGCTCCTTCCCGATGCGCCGAATGGCGGTAAGTCTGGCCAAGAGACGTATCGGGTTATTTTTCAGTATCCGGTTGCGCCTGTTCGCTTGCCAGCAATCCTGCTGGCTAAGGGCGGCATGCAACTAACAAGCGATACCCGCGCCGTGTTGAACGCCCGGATGGAAGCCCGCCCGATACCGCGTAACGCCAACTACAGCATGGACGCCATTGGTGGCGGTGAATTGGTCGCGCCGAGCATGGTATTCGACGATGGCCGTTTTACCTATTTTCGCTTCCCCAATAACCGCGAGATTCCGGCTTTCTTCGCCTTTGGTGCCAACAACGAAGAAGGCCGCGTCAATTTACACATGGATGGCGATCTGGTCGTCGTCCATCGCTTGGCGCGCAAGTTCGTTCTGCGCCTGGGCAACGCGGTGACAGCCGTGTATAACGACGCCTTCGATTCCGACGGCATTAGCACCAGCAACGGCGTTGTGGTGCCAGACGTAACCCGTGAACTCAAGGCGGCGCGATGACTGAACCGACCATGGGCAATGCCGCCACGTTAAGTGTGGCCGAACAAGACGCCGGAATAGTCTCGGTCAATAATAGAGGCGCGTCCAACAGCGACTTGGGCAAGAAACTATTGTTTCTGGCCGTTATCGCCGCGTTGGTCGCGGTAGCGGGACTGTGGTTCTATAACCAACATCGCGCCGTCGTCAAAGCCGAAGAAGCAAGGCTGAACAAAACCGGTAAGGATGAAATCAAACCAGCGCAGGTCGCGCAAAAGCGCGTGTTCGATACCGCGCCGCCGATCGCGCCGGCGAAAGCCGACACCACAGCGAAGCAAGATCCGGCCGCAACCGCGTCCTCGACGCAACCGGGCTGTAAGGATGTGATGGTGCGCGACGCTAAAGGCGCACCGATGATGGGCGCAGACAATCGCCCCATCATGATCGGCTGCGACGGCAAAGTTGTTCCCGCCATCGATGCCAATGCCATGCCCGGCGCTGGCCAAAGTGCCAATCAAACCCCGCCGCCCAAGCCGCCGAGTCGCTACGCCGGCGATGTATTAATCGCCTCGACGGGCGGCGCTGCATCCAGTGGAGCAGGGGCGGGCGCTGATGCTGCGATCCCCAATAAAGCACCGAAGACCAATGCCGAAGGCATGGAAATGCTCTCGCGCATGCTGCGCCCTGGTGGTACGGGCAATGCGGCGCCGGCGACGATGCCAGTCGCTATGCCGCATACCGCCGGAGCGGTGGCCACGGATGAACCCGCACCCGCGCCCGTTGGCGGGCAAAGCGCAAGCGGCGAAGCCAGTGCGCCGCCTAGCGCCCGTGGCGCGGTGGGTGGATTGCTCACGCCAACCGTCACCACCAAGACAACCGCCGCCATGATCGGCAATCGCGACATGATCGTTGCTAAGGGCACTCATATCGATTGTGCCCTCACCACCAAGATCATTAACGAAGTCAGCGGCTTTGCCTCGTGCCAATTGCCTACCAACGTGTATAGCGACAACGGCAAGGTTTTGCTCATGGGCCGCGGCTCTGAAGTGATGGGCGAATACGTGGCGAAAGCCAGCCAAGGGCAACGGCGTTTGTTTGTGCTGTGGGACAGAGTCAAAACCCCTGAAGGCGTCATTATTGATTTCAAATCACCTGCTGCCGATAGCTTAGGCACCATGGGTATTGGCGGTTACGTTGATAACCGCTGGTTTGAACGTATTGGCGCAGCATTCATGCTGTCATTCGTCAAAGATGTGATCGCCTATGAAATCGCCAAGTCATCGGCGGGGGCGAATACCCAAGCCGGCGGCATCGCCTTCCAGAACAGCACCCGGACCGGCGAATCCATGGCAGAAAAGGTGCTTGAGCAAACCATCGGTATTCCGCCCACTATTTACAAAAACCAAGGTGATCTCGCCAGCATCTATGTGGCGCGCGATCTGGATTTTTCTACGGTGTATCAGCTGCGAGTCAATTAATGACAACGCCCGCCCAAGTGCATGAAATCATGCCGCGCGACGCCACGGTTAATGAACTGCTGCGGCCGTTCATCGCGTTGCTCGAAACTATGCCCGGCGCAACGGATTTATACGTGAATCGGCCAGGCGAAATATGGATCGAGCGCGGCGCAGAGCGAAAGCACTTTGAATCCAAGGAGGCCAGCTTTGATCGCTGTATTGGCCTAGCGAACGCAATCGCCCGCTTTACCGATCAAAAGATCGACGAAATGCACCCCATCCTGTCGGCACAACTACCGGGTGGCGAGCGCATGCAAATTCTCATTCCGCCGGCCGTCGAACAAGGCACGGTGTCCCTGTCCATCCGTATTCCAGGCGGGGTAATTCGTCCGCTGGAAGACTACGAATGCAGCGGCATGTTCGATCGCTACGCTTGGGCAAAGTCGCCCCATTACCAAGCGCGTAAGGGCGAATTAGAGCCGATCGAACGCGAGTTGTTTGAACTGCTCGCGGCAAAGAAACAAGGGGATTTTCTGCGCCTGGCCGTGCCGGGTTCGCAAAGCATCGCCTTCACCGGCGCCACGGGTTCAGGCAAAACCTCGATCATGAAATCTTGTGCGCTGCTCATTCCGGTACATGAGCGCTTAGTCACCATCGAAGATACGCACGAACTGGAACTCAAACAACCGAACCGGGTGCATCTGTATTACTCCCACGGTGGACAAGGCATGGCGGATTTAGGGCCGGGCGAATTAATTCAGTCGGCGCTACGCATGAAACCCGATCGCTTGCTGCTGGGAGAGATACGCGGCGCGGCGGCACTCGATTTGATCGAC